>JAUYKH010000032.1 GCA_030700065.1 bacterium
ACCGCCTCGATCTTGCCGTATGATTTTTTGAGATTTTTTACCTCAATGGGGTTCATGCTTTGGCTTCGTTATATTCGGCAGCCTGTCGTATTTGGGCAAAACCATAGTTTTTGGCTTTCCATTGGGGAATTCCGCGACCGGAATCCCGAGCGCGAGGGCGAGTGCATTGGCTGTGACTACTCCGGTCCGCGTAGTGGAAAATCCGCCTGGCCCGGGATTGATCAAAATTTTCTGGAGGTCTGCAAGTTTTACTTTGTTGCTTCGCAAAAACTTTTGAAGCAGTAGAAGCAGCGATTCAGAAAGCTGTTCAACTTTGCGCTCTTTTTTAATCATCCGGCCCTCTCTAATTAAACCCAAAACCAATTTCCCTCTCTCGGTTGTATCAATCAAAAGTTCCATAATTACTTGCTTACAACTTACAGCTGACTACTTACTACTCTCTTTAAGTTCTTCCCTCATGACCTCTCTATCATCCCAAGGGATCTCTGCCCCGTCAATATTGAGGCTCTGTTCGTGCCCCTTCCCGGCAATGACGACCGCGTCGTTACTGCCCTGAGCTTGTCGAAGGGCAAACCGAATAGCTTCTCGGCGATCGGGGATCACAAAATAATCCCGGCCGCGAACCCTTTTTTGTATCCCCGAGGCGATCTGCTTGCAAATTTCCAGAATGTACTCAGACCGGTTGTCTTCGCGCGTCAAAATTATCAGATCGGCGAACTCATCGGCCGAGCGGCCCATGAGTGGTCGCTTTGCGCTGTCCCGCTCGCCGGCCGCGCCAAACACGATAATCAATTTTCCCGCGACTTTGGGCCGCAAAAAAGACAGCAAAGCGCGAAGTGCGTTCGGCGTATGGGCAAAATCCACCATTGCGTAAAAATCCTGCCCTTCGTCAATAAATTCCATTCGCCCGGGGATCGCGCTGACTTTCTGCAAGCCCTTTTGCATCGCTTCATGCGGAACTTTATAGATTGATCCGACGCAAATAGCGGCCAGGGCATTGTAGACATTAAACCTACCGGGAAGGGGAAGATGAATATGGAATGTAGAATTTAGAATATGGGCTGTGAAATCAACCGTCTTGAAATTTTCTTTAATTTCCTCTGCCCAGACTTGGGCGGCGTTTGAAACGCCGTAGGTTAAAGAGGTCGAAGGGGAATTCTTCAGATATTCAAAACTCTTGTCATCCATATTCAATATTCCATATTCCACATTCTTAAATAATTTTGCCTTAGCGCGGACGTACTCCTCGTAAGTCTTGTGATAATCCAGGTGCTCATGCGTGATATTGGTCGCAACCGCGGTTTCAAAATTGATCCCCCAGGTCCGAAACTGGTCGAGCGCGTGGGAGGTGACCTCCAGGACAGCGTATCGCGAGCCGTTTTTGACCATTTGAGAGAGAAGTTTCTGCAGTAAAAAAGGACTGGGGGTCGTGGTATGCAATCCGGTATCATATTCCTTGTCTCCGATACGGGCGTTGATGGTTGAAAGAAACGACACCGCGAGACCCGCTTCTGTTAAAATGCCGGCGATCAAATTTACTGTCGTGGTTTTTCCATCCGTGCCGGTCACCCCGATGACGCGCAGTTTGCGCGACGGGAAGCCATAAATCAAGTTGGCCAGGAGGGCCTGGATGAGGTGATAGTAATTAATAAGTTTTTGACCCAATATTTTTCGAAAGAAGTCTAACATTATTATACAAATATGCGAATGGTGCGAATGATGCTAATGGTATGCGAATTCTTGGAGACATTAGTATTTATTCGTATCATTGGCATGCATTAGTATATTGGTATTACACTTATTGTTTCGCTAGAGAACGCAGCGCAATCCTGATTTTATCATCGGCATTCGTCAAATCCTTTGGTAATTCCGCCAGGGCCTTGCGCGCTTCGGACCGCGAATATCCGAGTGCCAGTAGAACGTCAATCACATCAGCATGCATTTGCGACACGTCCTTAAAATCATCTTTGTCCGCGTACTCACCGATCTTATCTTTCAATTCCAAAATCAGCCGCTCGGCTGTCTTGAGTCCAATGCCGGAGATCTTGGTGAATACGCCCGCGTCCTGATTGGCGATCGCGGATTTGATCATCTCCAAATTGGCAATAGACATGATGGACAGCGCCATCTTCGGGCCGATGCCGGATATCCCGAGGAGAAGTTCAAAAAACTCCTGTTCGGGCAGGGTGGAAAAACCGTACAGCGAGAGCTGGTCCTCGCGCACGTGCGTGTAGATATAAAAGGAAACTTTTTGGGCTGGCTCGAGGCTAAGCGAAACTTGGGGAATGACAAAAATCTTGTAGCCGAGATAGTCCGTGGCTACGATGATATAGTTTTTGCGAATGGCCTTGATCGTGCCGGAAATGTAACCTAACATAACAACATTGTAGCATAAGTAAGCCAATTGAGTGCAGGCTTTTCAATCTGGTATAATGAAGATTGGCCTATGAACAAATTCAAGCTCGTCTCACAATTTAAGCCCACGGGCGATCAACCGCAAGCGATTGAAAAATTGGTCAAAGGCCTTCGCGCGGGCCATAATTTTCAAACCCTGCTTGGTGTAACCGGGTCAGGCAAAACTTTTACCATGGCCAATGTCGTGGAGCGGATCAACAAGCCGACTTTGGTGATTTCCCACAATAAAACTCTCACTGCCCAGCTGGCGTCCGAATTCCAGGAATTTTTCCCGGAAAACGCGGTGCATTACTTTGTTTCC
>JAUYKH010000001.1 GCA_030700065.1 bacterium
TGAAACTTTCGGCATGATATTATTCAAAAATATTCTCTTTACCCAATTCTTCCGGCGAGACGGACAAAGATGGCGAACGCTTCAGCACCGTGTATTTATCCAACTCGAAAATCGAAGTGTCGATTTTGTCACCATAAGGCAAGAGACTCGACGATGACTGGAAAGACGTTGGCGAAGCAACAGGCGCTGGTCCTGCCGATCCGCCTCGGGAATTTTGAAAGGCTTGATCAATCATATCTTGCGTAGGCTCGGGCGCGGGACCGCCCCTGAAAAAATTAAGATAAACAATGCCGCCAATGGAAATAAGAAGCAATGCGATCGACCACAAAGTCTTCTTTTGGTTTTCGGGTAAAAATTTCATGAGTGTTGGTGAGGGGTCAGTTTTGAGTTATAGTGAAATCATTGTTGCTGAGATCGACACAGCTAATCGCGTTTCCATTGGAGTTATTCTCCAATCTATACCAAAGAGTGTATTTGTAAGGTCCGCATATGCCAACAACACCCGTTCCCCAGTAATAGTAACTTACGCCGGAATACCAACCACCCGGTGCCCCAATGCTTTGTGGGTCATTTGGTATCCTGGAGATATAATTCGGCACCAGGGGCGCGAGCGCGTCGAAATCGCCATTGCTGACGGTCGGCGGATAGGCATTGTTGTCGTTGAAATACAGCTCAAGCGCGGTTTGCAGCTGTCTCATGTCAGCGAGCCGGCGCGCGTCTCGCGCTTTTGATCGGGCGCTATTGAGGCTGACCAAGACGACGCTTGCCAAAACCCCGATGATGGCGATGACCACCAAAAGCTCAATTAGCGTAAATCCTTTGTTTGTTTTCATTCTTTTTGGTAGTAAATCTGAATCTTCAGATTAAAATCCTGGAGGCCGGATTCCTGGTCAACTTCTCCGAGCGTCAGGCTTTGGACATCCTGCAGGCGCAGGTTCTGTTCGAGATTCAGGAGGAAAGTTTGCAGGTTGACATAGCGCCCGCGGAAGGACCCGTCCACAGTCATAAGACCCAAACTTTCAGTCGAAGACAACAACTCCATAATCTCCGGGTCGTCAATCTGTACGGGAAAGCCTTCCGGACCAGTGGGCTCAAGACTCGGGCCGGGGGAAATTTGCAGATTGCTTATTAAAAGCCCGCTCTGGCTGGCCAGATAATCCATGTTGGCCAGCAATTCCGGGATCCTCGGGGCGGTCGGGAGGGCCTCGTCGATTGATTGAAGCTTATCTTGGCTATTCTTTAACTCTTCGATCAAGCCGTTGACGCTCGCCAGTGAGTTTTGGCGGCTTTTCACATCCTCCTCCTTGGCCTTGAGCACGCCGCGCTCGGCATTCAGATTTTGGTATTTCGGCCACAATATCAAATAGCCGAACAACCCTATCGCCAGAACCAAGGCCGGCAGAAATACCGCGCTGATTAGTTGGTTTGCGTCTAGTTTCTGCATTATTTTTTCAACAGCTTCGGATTAAACGTTATCTCCATATCAAAACTCAAACCGGCCTGCTCTGTTTTATTCTGGCCGCTGCCCACGAGCGTAACTTCTTCAATATTGGAGGATGTCCTAAGCCCCAGCATCAATTTGCCCAAATCAGTGTAGGAGGGAGTCACTCCGGATACCAGCAATTTGTGCTCTCCGATATTTGCCTGCAGTGAATCGTAGCTGACCGGTTTATAAGTATATTCGGACAGTTCTTTCAAAACCACGGTCCAGAAAATATGCCGATTAAGAAGCGTTTTGAAATTGCTCAACCGTTTCTGATAAGAAACGGCTTCAAGCCGTTCGCTGTCGATTTTGCCGATTTCGAAATCAATTTTTGCCGCCTCCCGATCGAGCGTTTGCTGCTGCTTTTTCAAGCTCCTTTCGAAAGCAAACAAGGCGCCGTAGGATAATATTTCAAAAATAAAAACCCCAACCAGAATGTACAGCCAAAGCCGGCTTTTGCTGACTCCGACCGAAAACCCTTTGCCCGCTCCGATATCGCTTTTTAGTAAATTTATTTCTGACATTTTGACTTTAAGCTCTCATGGCAAGCCCTATCGCAATCGACAATGAGGATGAAACCCGCGACAAATTTGCCTTCACCCTCGGGTCGTAATTGATAAATCTCAAAGGGTCGCCCAAGCTGACTTTCATCCCGAAATCAGAGAAAAAATTGAGAAGCCCGGGCAAGCGCGAGCCCGAACCCGCAAAAACGATCTCTTGTATTTTGCCCCCGCTGGATTCATAAATGTTGATTAGTTGCGCGGTTTCATTCTTGACAGTCTCGATTGGCCCCTTGATCGAGTGCGGAATTTGATCCTTCAGCTGATCGGTCAATCCCAGATCTTTTTTGAATTGTTCGGCCCGCCCCAGGCTGACCTTCAGGCCCTGCGCGATATTTGTCGTGATATTCTCCCCGCCGATTGAGAGATTGCGGCTCAAACGCAAAAAACCTTTATCCACCAAATTCAGACTGGTATTGCGGGCGCCCATATCGATAATAATAAACGCGTCTTTGCTCGAGTCGACCAATGACCGGATGAGCGCCAGGGCCTCGATCTCCAAAGCCATGGCCCTAAGCCCGGCGAGCTTGAAAGTCTTGAGGTAATTCTCGACAACCGCGGTAGGCACGGCCGTCAGCAATACTTTCAATTTATGGCTCGCGGATTCCGGATCGCGGTAAACGCTCCAGGACAGCGTAACTTCCTCCAGGGGAAGCGGAACATAGCGGCGGGCCTCCCATTGTATTGAGTCCTTGAGCTCTTTGTCGGACATTTCCGGGATCTCAATCATTGAAACGAACACGATGCTGTTCGGCAGGGACGCAACCACTTTTTTCGTCGTAACCTTTGTTCTTTCGAGAAGCTTTTTCAGAATGTCGGCTGTTTCGGCGATGGCGTCAAACCCTTTTGAGCTGGTATCAAAAGCCACGTTCACTGCCCCATAAGTTTCCAAGGAAAATTTTCCAGCCTCCTTCTTAAGTTGAGCCACCTTTATGCTTGAAGTACCAATATCGACGCCCAATGTTCTATTGGAACCGAAAAAAAACATTAAATTGCTTGATTTTTGCTTTCAAAACTGTTTTACCTTATTTAGAGTATAACATAAATAATCTAGAATAGTCAAGAATTAATGATGATTTACAAAATCGGCAATTTCTGGTAAAGTATGGAGGCTTTCGGGTGTGTGGCTTAAGTGGCAGAGCACGCCTGCCCGGTAGTGTCCGCTTAAGGCGGACTACTATTACTATCCGGGTCACTGACCCCGATACCAAAATTTGCGTGTGTAGCTCAGTGGTAGAGCACGTCACTGATAATGACGGGGTCGCAGGTTCGATCCCTGCCACACGCACCATGAAAAATATTATGCGATTTCTTTTTGGATTAATTGGAATAGTGGCCGGGGTTTTGATAATCTGGAAAACTTTCCCTTTGGTTGGAACTTTTGGGAGAGTAGATTGGGCAGAGCGGCACCTTTCGGGAGGCTTCGGCGGCACATATTTCTTGTATAAAGCAGTTGGATTCATTCTTATTCTTTTATCCGCGATGTACTGGTTCGGCATTCTGGATGTTCTTCTGTCCCCTTTCGCCAATATGTTCGGCGGAATACAATAAGGGAACGGGCCCGTAGTTCAGCGGTAGAACGCCTCATTTGCAATGAGGAAGTCAGCGGTTCGATTCCGCTCGGGTCCAATTCACCCCGTTAGACAAATCGCTGTTAATCGTATTTAATGCCTAAAGGGGTAAAATATATAAACAGGTTAAATTATAAAAATTAAATTTGTCTAACGGGGTGAAAAAATTTATCAAAAATTTAATAATCGCGTCCCTGATATTTCTGGTCATTGCCGGAGTGTTGAGCCTGACTCTGGATGACGACGGCGATGCCAGCGCGGTGACGTTGTCAAAAGTTGCCGAACAGATCAATGCCGGAACCGTGGAAAAGATCGAAGTGACAGAAAACAAGCTTCTGGTCATTTTGAAAGACGGGACAAGGGAAGCGGCCACGAAGGAGCCCGAATCTTCTTTCTCCGAGTCGATGACAAACCTGGGGGTTTCCGCGGAAGCCCTCCGGACTTTGAATATTGAGGTCAAGGGACCATCGGGCGGTTCGGTTTTTGTTTCCTCGATTCTTCCGTTTCTTCTGCCGTTCCTTCTGATTGCCGGGTTCATTTACTTTCTGATGCGGCAGGTCGCCGGCACGAACAGCCGCGCGATGTCGTTTGGCCAGTCTCAAGCGCAGCTGTCGGACAATGCGACTGTCAAACAAAAAATCACGTTTGAAGACGTAGCCGGCGCGCAAGAGGCAAAAGAAGAGCTGAAGGAAATAATCGAATTCCTGCGCTATCCGCAGAAGTTTCTGAACATTGGCGCGCGCATTCCTCGCGGCGTTCTTCTCTTGGGCCCGCCGGGAACCGGCAAAACTCTGTTGGCCCGCGCGGTGGCCGGGGAAGCAAACGTCCCCTTCTTTCATATGTCCGGCTCTGAATTCGTCGAGATGTTTGTGGGAGTCGGGGCGGCGCGAACGCGCGATCTTTTTCGGAAAGCCAAAAAACACGCGCCCTGTATCGTGTTCATTGACGAGATTGATGCCGTGGGCCGGCAAAGAGGGGCGGGATTGGGCGGATCGCATGACGAACGCGAACAAACACTCAACCAAATCCTCGTGGAGATGGACGGGTTCGATACTGATATGAGCGTAATCGTCATGGCGGCCACAAACCGGCCCGACGTCCTGGACCCCGCGCTGCTGCGGCCGGGGCGATTTGACCGGCAGATTATCATCGAACAGCCCGATATCAAGGACCGGGAAGCGATTCTCACGGTACACGCCAAAAACAAACCCATCGCGAGAGGAGTTCGCCTTCGCCAGATTGCCGAACGCACGCCCGGCTTTTCCGGCGCGGATCTGGCCAATTTGGTGAACGAAGCCGCCATTCTCGCGGCTCGCCGGAACAAAACCCAGGTCGACCAAATGGAATTTACGGAAGCAATCGAAAAAGTAATGCTCGGCCCGGAAAGGAAAAGTCATATTTTGTCGAAAAAAGAAAAAGAAATCGCGGCCTACCATGAGGCCGGCCATGCCCTAGTCGCGACAGTGCTTCCGGACGCTGATCCGGTACACAAAGTCTCGGTCATATCCCGAGGCCGCGCCGCCGGTTATACGCTAAAACTGCCGGTGGAGGACAAGCACCTTCATTCGAAAAACGAATTTCTGGCCGATCTGGCCGTTTCCCTCGGGGGCTATGCTTCCGAACAGCTCGTATTCAGCGAGCTGACCACCGGGGCCTCGAATGATCTGCAAATCGCGACAAATTTGGCGCGCAAATTGGTGATGGTCTTCGGGATGAGCGACAAATTGGGACCCGTAACTTTCGGGGATCGGCACGAAATGATTTTCCTCGGCAAAGAAATCGGCGAACAAAGGAACTATTCCGAAAAAGTGGCTATAAAAATCGACGAAGAAATTTTCCGATTCCTGAACGAGGCCCGCAAAAAAGCGACGGAAATCTGCAAAAAATATCGATCTAAGCTTGATGAAATCGCCCAAATTTTGGTGAAGCGGGAAACTATCGAGCAGGACGAATTTAATCAATTGGTCGCGGACATCCTCCCTCCGGAAAAACAAAAAAAACAAAATAAATAAAATGGAATCCTTTCCTTATTCGGCGGTTCTCAAACTAGCGTATGAACTCGTAAAAAAACGCTATTGGCTTTGGATTTTTGGTTTATTCATTGCCGGAACTTCGGGTTTGAATCTAGGAGCGATCAATTATCGTGTCGCAGTACCCGACAATCAATTCACGAAGCCGGTGAGGAATGAGATGAAATTGGCTTTTGACTGGATAAGCGACAATCCGGCCGGTTTTGGGTGGATAGTTGCCGCCTCATTATTTGTTTTTTTGATTCTACTGCTGGCGCAGGGCTTGGCAAAATCGGCGGTCATTTGGTCCGCAGACAAACTCGCAGAGGAGGCCAAGGGGATGATCCCGAAAGAAAAGGTCGATTTTAGAAACTCGATCAAATACGGGTGGCGGTATGTCTGGCGGGTTGTCATTCTGCAAGTTGCGGTTACGTGGTCATTCTTTCTCATCCTGCTCGTTTTCTCAGCCCCGATTTTTTATCTTTTTTCCCACGCGGCTATCGGCCGCGCGATCACCCTGCTCCTTTTGGGGTTGGTCATACTAATCCCCGCGGGGCTGATCCTGGGGTTTCTGCACCTCTACGGTCCGATCATTATTGTACTGTATAATAAAAATGTCGGGGACGCGCTTCGAATCGCTTTCGACCTCATTCGGCGCAAATTGGCGGAGAGCATTTTCTTGGCCGCGTTTATCATCGGAGTCAATTTAATGTTTATTTTAGGCGCTGGGTTTGGTATAATTCTGCTTGCCGTCCCTGTAGCGTTGCTGGCCATGCTCCTTCAAAAATTCGGCTATTTATTCGCTTTATACGCACTGGTCGTGATTTCGTTAATAGCGGCGGCAGTCCTGGTCATGCTTTTCAAAGGGGCGTTTGCGGCATTTCAAAATGTCGCTTGGGTTTTGGCGGTCAAAGAAATGATCCACACCGTCGGTTTGAAAGACGATGCCAAGGTTTTGGCCACGGAACCAGCCGAGGGGACTTAAAAGGGTAATTAGCTTAAGTGGTACCCGCCCGCCTTGCTTCGCCCATTTTTCCGTACTTCAAAATCAAAGTTCTACATACTTTTGGACTCGTAGCTCAGCTGGTTAGAGCGTTCGCTTGACGTGCGAAAGGTCAGTGGTTCGAATCCACTCGAGTCCACCACAAAGCTCGTACGCCAGCAAGGCGAAGCGGGCGGGGAGCCACCAATGAAGAAAGCCGCTGGTCCGATCCCAGCATCACCCACCAGAGAGGCCAATCTCACCTTGACTTCTCGAGAGGTTCGATCTAGTCTCAAAACAACATCATGGTGCAAAAACCTGCTTTTTGCGGACCAACAAAAAAGAGACAAATATAATAACAAAACCATGAAATATGTCTATAAATCGCGGCAATCTAATCGAGGCTTCACCCTGATCGAACTCTTGGTCGTGATCGCAATCATCGGGCTGCTGGCCAGTATTGTTATGGTCAGCCTTAATACCGCCCGTTCAAAAGCAAGAGACGCACGCCGGCTGGCAGACATGAGACAGCTGCAACTCGCGCTTGAATTGTATTTCAATGATAACAATGCGTATCCGCCGACTGTAAATAATGGCGATTTGGACGCGCTCAATCCCCTGGTGCCGAATTACATCTCGGCGATACGAAATGACCCGTTAAACACTGGATCAACACCCACTTGGGCTTGGTCCAACCAAAACACATACTATTACTGGAGGGGGAATGCTGGTGCATGCGGACCTTTCAAATACGTCCTGTGGTACAGGTTGGAGAACAACTCCAATGGAAACGCGATTAGCTGCGTTGACCTGGACAGTAATTCTTTTACCATAACTCAAAACTGACCCCCCATTAACAATTAAATTCCAAATGTCAAAGCTCAAATGTCAAATAGTTTCATTTGAAATTTGGATTTTGTCGTTTGACATTACCCAATGGATTACTCCAAACTCGAAAGCAAAATCAATACCAATTTCAAAAACCAGGACTTTCTACGCGTCGCCCTAACTCACCGCTCCTATCTGAACGAAAACCGTTCGTACGCCCTGCCTCACAACGAGCGGCTGGAATTTTTGGGGGACGCGGTTTTGGAATTGGTCACGACGGAATATCTGTACCGCAATTTCGAAAATCCGGAGGGCGAGCTCACCAACTTGCGTTCCGCCCTGGTCAATTACCGGCTATTGTCAGAAATTGCCCGCGAGATCGGGCTCGATGATTTTATTCTGCTCTCCCGAGGCGAAGCGAAGGATACCGGCCGCGCCAGACAAGTCATATTGGCCAACGCCATTGAGGCGTTGATCGGCGCGATCTATCTTGATCAGGGCCTTGAGGCGGCCAAGGACTTCATTGACGCGTTTGTTCTCACAAAACTTCCCGCGATTCTCAAAGAACAGGCGTATTTGGACGCCAAATCCAGCCTCCAAGAAATTGTTCAGGAAAAAATGTCGATCACCCCGAATTACAAAGTCATCTCCGAATCAGGGCCGGATCACGCAAAAACTTTCGTGGTCGGCGTTTATATAGACGACCGGCTCGTCGGCCAGGGATCAGGTCCGTCCAAACAGGACGCGGAAGTGGACGCCGCCAAAAACGCCTTGTCGAAACAGGACTTCTAACCCCGTTAGACAAACCATTTCAGCAATACTTTTTCTAAATTTCTAATGGGAACTAATATCCAAGTCAGATATAAATTTTAAGTTTTGTCTAACGGGGTAAATGTATCTAAAAAAACTTGAAATCCATGGATTTAAAAGTTTTGCCAAAAAAACTGCTCTGGAGTTTGAGCCTGGCATTACTTCGGTGGTTGGGCCAAACGGTTCCGGCAAATCGAACATCGCCGACAGCCTGCGCTGGGTTTTCGGCGAACAATCCCTGAAACTCCTGCGCGGCAAAAAAACCGAGGACGTGATTTTCGCGGGCTCGGATCAGAAAGCGCGCCTGGGAGGCGCCGAAGTGCTTGTCTCTTTTGACAATTCCAACCGGGTGATACCGATTGATTATTCCGAAGTGGTGATCGGGCGCCGCCTTTTCCGGAACGGAAATTCCGAATATCTGATCAACGACAATCAGGTGCGGCTTTTGGATATTCAAGATTTACTCCTGAAATCCGGGGTCGGCAACACGTCTTACTGCGTCATCGGCCAGGGCATGATTGATAATTTCATTCTGGGGGGGCCGCAAGCGATCAAGGAATTGATTGAGGACGCCTCGGGGGTCAAACCCTACTATGTAAAACGCGAGCGCGCCTTGCGAAAATTTGATCATACCGAATCCAATCTGACGCAGGCCGGGGCTCTGATCGCGGAAATTGAACCGCGCCTCAAATCCCTGCGGCGGCAGACTCGCAAACTCGAACAGCGGGAGGATCTGGAGCGGGAGCTTCGGGAAATGCAGACGGCCTATTTTAGCGAAATATTCCGCGGCCTCCAAAAACAGACCTCGGAGCTTGATGCAAAAATAGGCATTTTTGATAAACAAATTGACGAGCTTGAGAAAGAAATCCTCGCGCTTTCCGAAGATATTGAAAAAGAAGAGAAAACTCGGGAAAACAAAAGCTCCGCTGTCGTCCTCCAGAGCGAACTGGAGGAACTGCGCAAAACCAAACAGCGGCTTTTGGAGGAACAGTCTTTTCTCCGCGGGAAACTCAAGGTCGAAGAACTGAAAAACCTGCCGGAGCCGAAGATAAACTGGGTTCTCGTTCGGGACAAATTCCGGGCCGTTCTCGAAAAATTCCGCGCGTTCGCAAAAAATTTCTCGAAATACAGAGACGAACCGGAATCCTGGAGGTCGGAGAGCGATGAAATGGAAAACGAACTCAAACAACTGCTCGAGGAAATTGACACCCGGTCTTCGGAACACAAAGAAAGGCAGGGCTTTGAACAAGGGAAAAAACGTCTGGAGGAACTGAACAACGAGGTTGACAAAATTTCCACTTTGATAGCCGCGGCCGAAGAAAAAGTTAGATCGTTCATCGAACAAGCCGAACAGAAAAAAAATCAGCTGTTTGTCAAAGAACGGCTTTTTCGAAACAAGCAGGAAACACTGCTTAAAATTCGCGATCAAAAAAACTCCCTGTCAATTGAACAGGCGAAACTGCAAACGCGAAAAGAAAATTATGAAAATGAAGCACTTGCGGCTTTGGGCCGCGACTACACGCAAGTCGTCTCCTCCTACGCGCTTGCGGTACCCGAAGGCGTCTTGGATAGAATTGCGCGTTTGAAAAAACAGCTGGAGATAATCGGCGGGG
Organism: bacterium; assembly: GCA_030700065.1. GTDB lineage: Bacteria > Patescibacteriota > Doudnabacteria > UBA920 > 2-01-FULL-46-14 > JAUYKH01. The sequence goes on from JAUYKH010000001.1 coordinate 9,857, forward strand.
TTGATGATTTGGTCCTTCAGGAATACAAAGAAACCGAAAGCAGATTCCAGTATCTGACAAGCCAGACGGAAGATTTGGAAAAAGCAATCGCGGATCTGCGCACCGTAATCGCCGAGCTGGATGAATCAATAAAAAAGGAGTTTGATAACGCGTACAACAAAATTTCGGAAAAATTTTCCGAATACTTCCGCGTTTTGTTCGGCGGAGGCAAGGCCACGATGACGATCTTGCGGGAGAAACCCGAATTGTCCGAAGAGATTGAGACCGAGGAATCCGCCCCCTCCCTCAATCCCTCCCCCCGGGCGGGGGAGGGAAGGGTGAGGGGGGCCGAGATCGTCGGCATCGAAATTCGAGCCACCCCGCCGGGCAAAAAACTGGCCGGAATCGCCGCGCTCTCCGGCGGCGAGAGAGCGCTGACTTCGATCGCCCTGCTTTCAGCGATTTTGGCCACATTCCCCTCGCCGTTCGTCGTGCTCGATGAGGTGGATGCCGCTCTTGACGAAGCGAATTCAATCCGTTTCGCGAAAATCCTGGGAACACTTGCGTCCAAAACCCAATTTATTACCATCACCCACAACCGGGAAACCATGCGGCAATCCCACACCCTCTACGGGGTAACCATGGGCGAGGACGGCGTAAGCCGGGTGTTGTCTCTCAAGCTTGAGCAGGCCGCGGCATACAGCAGCAAAAATTAATTTACAAATTTTGGAAATTGGAACATTGGATTATTGATTGAAAATTGAGAATTAAAAATTGAAAATTTGATGGAAGATGCCCTGGCAGTTATTACCAACTTTATCTTAGCCACGATTAACTCGGCTGGTTATCTTGGCGTTGTTTTTCTTATGGCCATTGAATCCGCCGCCATTCCCCTGCCCTCGGAAGTGATCATGCCGTTCGCGGGATTTCTAGCATCAGAAGGCCGTTTCACTTTGTTCGGAATTGCGCTGGCCGGCGCCATCGGATCAGTATTCGGCTCTTGGGCAACCTATTGGATAGGCAAATACGGCGGCCGGCCGCTTGTCGCCCGCTACGGAAAATACGTGCTGATTGCCGAACACGATCTGGAACTCGTCGACAAATTCTTTGCCCGCTTCGGCGTATGGGCGACATTTATTGGCCGCGTTCTGCCGGTTATAAGAACCTATATCTCAATTCCGGCCGGCATTTCCCGAGTTAAATTTATTCCATTCACGGTAGCCACATTCGCAGGCTCTCTAATCTGGTCATACCTTTTGGGCTGGATCGGATTCAAACTTGGTGAGAACTGGGAATCCTTAAGCGGTTACTTTCATCAGGTTGATTGGATAATCGTAATCCTCGTCGTCATTGGCGCAGCTTGGTGGATATTGCGACATATTAAAAATAGAATTAAGCCGTAATAAATCTACGTAGGCACCTACGTAGATTTATTTGTTGACAGCGAGGCCTTTTGGTATTAATATCCTCATATGCTCACCATGAGGCTCCAACGCGTTGGGAAAAAAAATCAGCCGAGTTATCGGATTGTTTTGGCTGAAAAGCACCGCGCCGCGACCAAAAAAATCGTGGAGCTTTTGGGGCATTACAACCCGCGAACCAAAGAGTTCGGCATAAAAAACGAGGAGAGATTGAAATACTGGATTTCCCAGCATACCGAGCTTTCCCCGACTTTACGAAACCTGCTTATTACCAAAGGCTTACTCACAGGCGAAAAAGTCAAGTCCTGGCGGCCAAAAGCAAAGCCCGCGCCAGCGGGTGAAGTCCCCGCGAAAGCGGGGATCCCAAAATCGACAAAGCCGGCCGAAGAACCCACCGCAATAGAACAGCCAACCGCACCTTCCAACCCCGCCTGAAAGCGGGGTTCTACATTAGGGGTTGACTTCCAAAACCAAATTTGCTAAGTTTGGATTAGTTCATTTCAACCCCGTTAGAAATCCGCCCTGCCAAAAGGCACGGCGGCAGCCGCCTGGGGCGGCTTATTTCTAACGGGGTCAAACGCTTTGGTCAAGTCGAACCTAAAGCGAGTTAATCAGTAAATCTAAGGAATTCATAGATGGAAAAAGACCAAGAATTCGTAGAGTTTGTCGTAAAATCACTGGTGGACCATCCCGACCAAGTGAAAACCGAACGAACGGTTGACGAAATGGGGGTACTTATCAGTCTGCACCTCTCCCCAGAGGACATGGGGCAGGTCATCGGCCGTCAGGGCCAGACCGCGAAAGCGCTCCGCACGCTCCTGCGGGTAGTCGGCGCCAAACACAAAGCACGCGTCAACCTAAAGATTGTCGAACCCGAAGGCAGCAGCAGACGCGAAAGACCCGCGGCCGGAACAGTCGAAGAAGCGCCTGACGCGATGGAAGACTTCAAACTATAAATCACAAACCAAACCCCCAATTCCGGGGGTTTTTGGCATATTGAAAGAAATGAGGTTTGACATAATCACAATTTTTCCAAATATATTCAAAAACTTTTTAAACGAAGCTTTAATCGCGCGCGCCCAGAAAAAGAAGATCGTAAAAATCAATATTCACAATTTGCGGAAATGGACAATGGATAATCACAAAACCGTTGATGATCGCCCGTATGGCGGCGGGGCCGGCATGGTCATGATGGTCGAGCCAATCATGAAGGCGGTAAAAGATCTGAAAAAAAGAAAAAAAGCCAAGGTCATAGTTTTTTCCGCGAAAGGCAAAAAGTTTGACCAGGCCATGGCCAGGCGCTTCGTAAAACTTGACCAGCTGATTTTGATTTGCGGGCGATACGAAGGCATCGACGAGCGGGTTGCGGAGTATGTCGCGGACGAGGAAGTTTCGATCGGTGATTATGTTCTGTTTGGCGGCGAAGTGCCGGCTATGGTTGCAATGGAAGCGGTAACGAGGTTACTGCCCGGCGCAGTCGGCAAGCAGGCGTCAATAGAGGACGAATCCTTCAAGCACGTCAAAGGTATCACAAAAAAGCAGGAGGCGCGATTTATCGAATATCCTCACTATACCCGCCCGGAAAAAGTAAAAATCAACTCTAGGGTAAGAGGTGTCCCCAAGGTTTTGCTTACGGGCAATCATAAAGCAATTGAGCAGTGGCGGACCAAACACAGCAGGCATGAACATTGAATATGAAAACGCGGATTTTTTGATAATCAACAAGCCGGCCGGAGTGCCGGTATATTCGACTGCCAAAAATGCCGCCGAGGAATCGGTTCTCAAATGGTTTTTGGAAAAATATCCCGCGGCCAAATCAATCGGGGATCCGCAACGTCCGGGCATAGTCCACCGTCTGGATAAACAAACCTCCGGACTGCTTTTTCTGGCAAAAACCACGACAGGGTTTGAACATCTTGGCAAACTGTTCCGCAGCCGCGACATTCGCAAGGAATATCTGACTCTTGTTTACGGAGAGGTATCAAAACACGGAATAATAGACAGGCCGCTTGCCAAAATTGGCCACGAGGGGCAAAGTCGGGTGCGGGTGGATGAAAGCGGCAAAGAAGCAGTCACAGAGTATTGGCCGCTGCAGCATTTTCGGCAAGGGGTTGACTCCTGCTCCCTCCTTCGGGTAAAATTACACACAGGTCGCACTCATCAAATCCGAGTGCACCTGACTTCAATCGGACATCCGGTTATGGGGGACAATCTCTATGGGAAACCGAGATCCCAAGCTTTGAAAGAAGTTCTGCCGCGGCAATTCCTGCACGCATCAAAGTTAGAATTCAAACTGCCGGACGGCACATGGTTGGAAGTCGAGTCGGAACTGCCGGAAGATTTAAGGAACGTATTGAATGAGCTACAACAAGTTTCCACTTAATTTCACGAAGTGAATTTCTATGTGTTGCTTTGAGAAATAGATAGAAATAAGTAGAGATTAATAGACATAAATTGTTATGTACATTAAGGAAGTGTCAACAATGAATCTCCGCCCTGATCTGCCCCAGCTTCGCACTGGGCAGACAGTTAAAGTTCACCAAAAAATCAAGGAAGGCGAAAAGGAGCGAATCCAGATGTTTGAGGGGCAAATCATTGCCGCCAAACATGGCCACGGGATGAACGCGACCATTACCGTCCGCCGCATCGCCTCGGGCGTGGGAGTGGAGAGAATTTTTCCAATCCACTCGCCGACTGTGGCCAAAATCGAAGTGGTCAAAAACGTCCGCGCGAAAAGATCAAAACTCTACTACACCCGGGAAGGCCGAGAAGCCAAGGTTCTGGAAATAAAAAAGTAATAATTTCACAACCACCAAATCAACGGCTCACTTGATGAGCCGTTGATTTTTTGTCCAAGAAACGCGCTTTTTTATATTAGCTTCAGCACCTGCCACCCCAGTACCATAATCGCTCCGCGATTAGCTACGGGGCAAGCCAGGCAAACCTACTATACAAGTTTTAATACTTTCCACCAATTCTCGATGTACTCCGGGCGGCGGTTTTTCCGCCGGAGGCGGACCAGCCTTCGGCTGGGGTACTACAATAATTTAATTACACGCCACCATGCTGCAATATAGTCAAGCCTTTTATTTTGATACTTTAGATAATAGGCGTGCTCCCAGACAGCGAGGCCGATGATTGGCGTGTGGCCGTGCAACAAAGGCGAATCCTGATTGGGCATTGCGTGCAAATGCAGTTGTCCCTGCTCGTCGCGCGCCAACCACGCCCAGCCTGACCCAAAAAGTTTAGCCGCGATATCAGTGAATTGCTTTTTGAATTCTTCGATTGAACCGAATTCGGCTTTTATGTCGGCCGCCAATTTGTCATCCACCTCTTTCTT
>JAUYKH010000020.1 GCA_030700065.1 bacterium
TATAGTCTACACGATTTTTAGGGTTGATGTGCGTCCGAAAGAAGAAGTTCAGCAGAACAGAATTGTCGCACAGAACACTGGAGAGCAAAAAATCGGCCGCAACGACCCCTGCCCGTGCGGTAGCGGCAAGAAGTATAAAAAATGTGGATTGCTAAATACCCAAGAACATCAAAAATTAATGACTCAAAAAAACCTTTACTAACTTAAGACGGGCGGCTAAAATGTAACCAATGACCATAATGGCCAAAAATTACGTCAAATTTGCGATTATCTTAATACTGGCGGTGTCCGCCGGTTTTATTGTTGCGGACAAACTGGAGTTCGTAAAAATTCCGGCCAAATTTCCTTTTCGGTTGGGGCTTGATCTGCAAGGGGGCACGCATCTGGTTTACGAAGGAGACCTTCGCAGTATTGATGAAGGGGACAGGGGAGACGCAATGAATTCGGTCAGAGAAGTCATCGAAAGGCGGGTAAACGCCTTTGGTGTCGCGGAACCAGTCGTCCAGGTTGCGGGAAGCGACCGGCTGATCGTCGAACTGCCCGGAATCAAAGACGTGCAGGAAGCAGTGAAACAAATCGGGCTGACGCCGTTTCTTGAATTTCGGGAAGAAAATCCGGATTATGTCCTACCCGAAAACCAGGATTTGATCGACTACAATCAGATGTTTCGCGCTACTGGACTTTCCGGCAAACATTTGCGAAAGTCAGAAATCATCTTCAACCCAAATACGAACGCGCCAGAAATATCCCTGCAGTTCAACGATGAAGGGAAAACACTCTTCGCGGAAATTACGAAGCGCAATGTGGGCAAGAGAGTCGCTATTTTCCTGGACGGAGTGCCAATATCCATTCCGGTCGTCCAAACCGAAATTACCGCCGGACAGGCCATAATCAACGGAGGCTTCACGATAGACGAAGCAAAAGAGCTCGCGCAAAGGCTGAACGCGGGAGCACTCCCGGTGCCCATCAAACTTTTGCAGCAGCAGAATATCGGACCATCTCTGGGGAAAACTTCGATTCAGAAAAGCGTTTTGGCAAGTTTGATCGGGTTTCTGGCCGTGGCGTTATTCATCATCCTGTATTACAGATCGCAGGGATTGATCGCAGTCGCGGCCCTTTTTATATACATCTTAATTACGCTGGCAATATTCAAGCTCATCCCCGTGACATTGACGCTGGCCGGTATCGCCGGATTCGCACTTTCCGTCGGAATGGCCGTTGACGCCAATATTCTCATATTCGAACGGACTCGCGAAGAGCTCCGGGCAGGCAAACCAAAAGATAAATCCCTGGAAGAGGGCTTTAAAAGAGCCTGGGCGGCAATCCGCGACTCAAATGTGTCGTCGCTGATCACGATCTTCATCCTGGGATATTTTGGCACGAGCCTCATCCGCGGGTTCGCGGTCACCCTGGGGATCGGCATTTTGGTATCAATGTTCACGGCAATCACCGTGACGCGGACATTCCTAAGCCTTTTTTACCGAAACAAAAATGTTTACCCTGTTAGAGAAAGCTCTTCCCGATAATCTACACTATATGAACGACCAAACCGAATTCAAAAATAAACCAACCGTTTCAGGAATTACTCTAACGGGGTTTAGCGTAACCAAACACTACAAAATTTGGTTCGCCATCTCCGGGACACTGGTAATCACCTCAATCGTGCTGCTGTCAACTTGGAAACTGGTCCCAGGCATTGATTTCCGTGGCGGGACGCTCTCCGAGCTCGAGTTCGTAAATCCCGTCGACACGGGACAAATCAAAAACGAATTGACGCTTGGAAAATTCGGCAACGTCACTGTTCAGCCGCTCACCGACAGGCGCATCATCATAAAAACCGCGCCCATTGACGAGGCACAACTTGAAAATTTTCGAAAAACTCTGCAGGAAAAGTTTGGAGCGTATACGGAGGCGAGATTTGAATCAATAGGCCCCAGTATTGGCCGCGAGCTGGCAAAAAAAGCATATTGGCAGATTTTACTGGTGCTCTTAGGAATAGTTTTGTATGTCACGTACGCTTTCCGAAAAATTGGAAAACAAATGAAGCAGGGGCTGATATCGGGTTGGGTTTTGGGAGCGGCCGCCCTCGTGGCCTTGTTTCATGACTTGATCATTCCCGCGGGGTTTTTCGCAATACTGGGAAAATTCCACGGGGTCGAAATAGATTCGCTGTTCATAACCGCTCTGTTGACGATTTTGGGATTCTCGGTCCACGATACAATTGTTGTCTTTGATCGCATCAGGGAATATATGCACAAATATCCGTACAAATCCATTCAAACAATCATTGATTATTCCGTAGTGTCAACGATGGCCCGGTCAATCAATACCTCTTCGACATTAGTGTTTGTGCTCGTCGCCATGTTCCTGTTCGGCGGAGAGACGATATCAAATTTCGTGTTGGCCCTTCTGGTCGGAGTAATCGCCGGGACATACTCATCGGTATTTATCGCAAGTCCGATTGTCTACCTCTGGTGCAAGAGGAAAGCCCGTGTTTAAGTAAGCCACCAGGGGATATTTTTGAGCCGCAGCTATGCCATTCCAGACATAGTTGTTTTTGAGTTTTTTCTTGACAATTAAAAACTTTTATGCTATACTGTGAGAAGTCTAAAACAATGAGTATGACGGAAAACGAAATTTTAGAAAATGCGAATATCCTCCAACGGGTCATGGGATCCCAGCAAAAAACCGCTCTGCGGGATTTCGATCCCCAACAGCTGGTTCTGGAACACCTGAAAGTGTTGGGCGACCGCGAGATTCAAATTCTCTTGAGCCGCCACGGTCTAAACGATGGACAGGAACAAACCCTTGAATTCATTGGCAAACGTTTGAATCTTACGCGAGAAAGAGTCAGGCAAATAGAAAAAGACAGTTTCAAAAAACTTAAAAAAAATCCTTTTTCAGAAGGGCTCGGAAAGGGAATTGATTTGATTTTCCAGATACTCGAAGGGCATGGCAGTATTATGCGCGAGACTGACTTGCTGAACGTAACAGTACCTCAAGGGAACGACGTAACGAGGCACTCCATCCTGTTTCTGCTCAATCTCTCCCCCTCGTTCATCCCGCACAAAGAATCCCATGAAATATACCGAAGTTGGTCGTTGGCCGCGTTTGACCGTGAGAATTTCGGCAAAATTATAGTCAGCACGCGGGAGCTCATAGAGGCGGCGAAAAAACCCCTGCCCGCCAACAGACTTTTTGGGCTTTTGAGAAGCAAAAATGTCTTGCCCACAGACCGCCTGTTCACTGACGAATCTTTGGAGAGCATAATCGAGGTCTCGAAATCGTTCGACAAAAATCCGTTTAACGAGTGGGGACTCGGCACGTGGCTCGAGATTCACCCCAAGGACGTTGGGGACAAGGCGTTTTTGGTATTGGAACACCACGGCAAGCCGGAGCATTATTCAAAAATCACTGAATTGATAAACAAACAGAAATTTGACGATAGGACCGCGCATATGGAGACTGTACACAACGAGCTTATAAGAGACGGCCGTTTTGTGCTCATCGGCAGGGGAATTTACGCTCTAAAAAAATGGGGATATGAGAAGGGGACGGTCGGGGATGTGATCGAGTCTATTCTGAAAAAATCGCAAAGACCTCTGGCGAGAGAGGAAATTATCACGGAAGTTTTGAAACAAAGAATTGCCAAAAAAAATACCATCATCGTCGGCCTGGCTGACAAAAAAAGATTTCAAAAAACCCAAGAAAACAAATATCTTTTAAGCCATAATGCTTAACGATTTTAAGGAAGCTTTCAATGTAGCGTATGCGATTCTCATCAATGGGGGATGGGTGGCTTTCGCGGCCATGCTTTTGTATATGTTTTACCGCCTGTATATGGACTATATTAAAATCAGGTGGTATAGCCAGCAGGATTTCGTCCTTCTAAGAATCGTTTCCCCGGGGGACAATGAAAAAAGCCCGCTTGCTTTCGAGCAAATTTTCGGGCATCTCCATTCGGTGCAGGGCGGGATGACTTGGCCAGAGATTCATATCGAAGGGCAGTTCCAACCCTGGATTACGTGGGAGATTGTGAGCATCGGGGGAAATATCAGCAACTATGTCCAGGTGATTTCGAAATTCCGCGACACGGTCGAGGCGGCAATTTACTCGCAGTACCCGAACGCGGAGATTACCGAAGCCGAGGATTATCTGGCCAAACTGCCCAATTATTATCCCGACACATCAGAGTATGATTTGTGGGGCCTTGAATTTCGCTACATGAGACCCAACTTCTACCCAATCCGGACTTATTTGGATTTCGAACACTCGACCGCTGAAACATTTGTCGACCCGGTTACGGGAATCTGGGAAGAAATGGCCAAAATGAACCCCTACGAAATGCTAATTGTTCAGTTTTTTCTTCGCCCCATTGACGACGATGATTGGAAAAAGCCGGGATATGAGCTGGTTCAGAAATTGAAAGGGGTGCCCGAAGCAAACAAAAGGCCGGAAGATTGGTTGCCAAAAGTACTAGGAGTGGTTTTTGGGCCCATCTTGGACGCATTCATTCGGCCCGGAGAAACAAAACCAGCGGCGAGGCAACAGGACGAGCCGCCGAGCCTCATGCTGCATCTGACCGAGGGCGAAAAAACAATCATCAACGCGATAGAGCGTAAACTTTCCAAACTCGCTTATCAGACGAAAATTGTATTTCTGTATATTGCCCCGAAGGAGAAATTTAATGTCCGGCCGGTTTGGGGCGCCATTGTCGGGTCTTTCAAGAGCGTGAACGCCCATAATCTGAACGCGCTCAAACCGGATACTAAAAAATGGACGAAGATCAATTACAAAATTTTCAAAAACCTGGAAAAGCCAATCCTCGAACTTTTTACCAATCTCCGAAAGATAAAGTTTATGAAACGGGTCAGAAAAAGATGGTATTTCATCGGTGCGCCGCCGAATATCATGAATGCAGAAGAACTGGCAACCTTAATACATTTCCCGCAAATAGACGTTACCGTCCCCAACGTCGAAAAAGTCCAGGTCGTGAAGGAACAGCCGCCGCCCGAACTGCCGATCGCGGGAGAACTCTAGGCTTATGGAACTGACAAAAGAACCAATCAACGTATTTGCAAGGACCAACTTCAGAAACCGCGAAGTGGCTTTTGGTATTAAACAAGACGACCGCCGGCGCCATGTTTACATCATCGGCAAGACCGGAATGGGCAAAACCACGATGATCGAAAACATGATCGTCCAGGATATCATGGCCGGTAACGGGGTGGCGTTTGTCGATCCGCACGGCGAGTCAGTGGAAAAAATTCTGAACTACATCCCGACATCCAGAATCAACGATGTGGTTTACTTCAACCCGGCGGATGTGGATTACCCGATCGCGTTCAACCCGCTTGAGTCGGTTGATCCGAAATACAAACACCTCGTGGCTTCCGGGCTGATGGGTGTGTTCACGAAAATCTGGGCGAATGTTTGGAGCGCGCGCATGGAATACATTTTGAACAATACGATCCTGGCCCTTTTGGACACGCCGGGGAATACAATGCTCGGGATCGCCCGCATGCTGGTCGACAAAAAATTCCGCAAAAAAATCGTGGACAACATCAGGGATCCGGTCGTCAAGTCTTTCTGGGTGGATGAGTTCGCGAATTATAACGACAAGTTCCGAAACGAGGCCATTGCGCCAATCCAGAACAAAGTCGGGCAATTTCTCTCGTCCGCCATCATCCGCAACATTGTGGGGCAGACAAAAAGCACTATTGATCTCCGCGACATCATGGATAATAAAAAGATTTTGCTCCTAAATCTTTCGAAAGGGCGAATCGGGGAGGATAACTCGGCGCTCCTGGGAGCAATGTTTATCACGAAGCTTCAGCTCGCGGCAATGAGCCGGGTGGACGTACCCGAGGAAGAACGCGGTGATTTTTATCTGTACGTTGATGAGTTTCAAAACTTCGCGACAGAATCTTTCGCCACGATTCTCTCTGAAGCCAGGAAATACCGGCTAAATCTGATTATCGCGCACCAGTATATCGGGCAATTGATCACGGAAAACAACAATACCAAAATCAAGGACGCCGTATTCGGCAACGTAGGCACCATCATCATGTTTCGTATTGGAGCCACCGACGCCGAAAATTTGGAGACCGAGTTTGATCCGGTATTTCTGCCGAATGATATGGTAAACCTGACGAAGTACCACATTTATCTCAAATTGATGATAAACGGAACGGCATCAAGGCCGTTCAGCGCGGTCACCCTGCCGCCGCTTGCCGACAAAACCGGCAATGATGAAAAGGTGGTCAAAGTGTCAAGAGAAAGGTATGGAAACCCGCGCGAGCAAATTGAGGAAAAAATCACGAGGTGGATGGGGCAGGAATACCACAAGGAAATGGCGCAACAAGACCTGACCGAAGAGGAAACGGAAGAGGCCAGAGGAGGCGTGATTTTCACCCCGCACCAGAGCGAAGCAGAAAATGCCCCGATGTCAAGAACCAATGCTCGTGGTGCGGGGTTCACGCCCCAAACGCCTCCTGTCCAGCCCCCCCGACTCCCGCAACCGCTCCCGCCGAAAGTTGAGCAAAAGCGAGAAGCTCCACCGGCACCGGTTCAAAACAATCCAATCTGGGACAAAATCGCCCAGGAGAACAAGCAAAAAACTGAAGCGAAGGCGGAAAAAATTTCCAAGGCTTTGCGATTTGACTTCAGCAAAGCGCCGAAAGATGATGGAGGGAAAAATGGAGAGAAAAGGGAGCCACTTAAGCCGGGCGAAACTGCCAAGTTTTAGTGCTTGACATTGGGGTTAAAAAATATTAGAATTTTAATTGCTTGGCTTTTATAAAGGATCCTGATGGGGCTACCTGGTCGCGGAAACCCGGGGAAACCCAAGGGACGGGCGATGTAATACGGCGATCTAAGATTTCAGTAATCCTCGATTTAATTGGTTCTCGGGGGCGGACTGGGCTTTGATCGTTAATCGCTCCGGCGGGTTCAAAAAGATCCCTACCATTATCTGTTTTGGACCCCGAAGGGAAGAGCTTGTAAGGCCGCCAGTTCTGGGCCAAACAGGCTCTCCCGGCAATAATAAATTTTCAAAGAGGGTTTAGGTTCCCGCGGCGGGGTTTGTGGTGGGCTTGGGCGTCGGTTAATGATCAACTATTTAACCTTCGCCCAAGCCCTTTTGTTTTTATGGAAACACGGCAGAAAAAAGTTTTGGTAGCAACATACACCAATGAAGGGCTTAAGTTTCAACTGGTTTTAGGTCCTCTGAAATTTGAACCGAGCAAGAGGGGACGGAGGCCAGTCCTGCCGGTTGCCACGATTTAAACAAAGACCGCCCGAAAGGCGGTTTTGTGTTACCCGAATTCACCACTTGTTTGCCTCTAGGGCGAACTTTGTGTCGGTGGTAAGAGTTTGGCCACCTTTTGCATCCGGTCCCAGCCGTAAGACGAAATTTGAGAGTCTGGTTCGTGCACTATAGTGATACAACTGGTCAAAATCAGGACTTTTCTAACGCAATATCGTGAAATAACTAGATTCTTTTGTGTAATTCACGGTTATTTGACAATAAGAGTTAACTTTACTATACTTAACTCATATGGCTAGAACACTAAATATATACAAAAAAATAATCGAACTTCGCGAGCGCTATTACCAAGCTCTACCAGGAAAGGAGTCATTGCTCAAGATGATCTCGGAGGCGGAAATTCCGGAGCAGGTGTACAACTCCAACGCTATCGAGAACAGTACTCTTTCACTGGAAGAGACGGAAAAAATTCTTCTTCAGATTGATCTTGATCGGTTCGTTTCCGAGCGCGAGCTCTTTGAAGCGAAAAATCTCGCACGGGTAGTTGAATACATCGACAAACGTGCGAAAGAGCAGGAGCTTAACGAGGAGGTCATTTTGTTTTTACATAAAATGCTCATTTCCAATATCCGTGATGAAATCTCCGGAAGATTCCGCCAAGGCGAAGAGCGTGTACGCGTAGGTACACATATCGCGCCTCACGCATCAGAAATTCCCGAACTCATGAAAAAGATGATCGCGGAATACAATGCCTCGAGCCACGAACATATCGTGCGGAGGATCGCCCGTCTGCATCTGGCCTTCGAATGGGCGCATCCATTTATTGACGGCAACGGCCGGATTGGCAGGGCGATCAATAACTATTTGCTTATCCGTGAAGGCTATGTACCCATCAACATCAAATTTATCGATCGCGCCAGATACTATGACGCGTTCAAAGAATTCCAAACGAATAGCAAAACGGCGGTCATGGAAGAAATAGTCGGCCGCGCGCTCACCGCGAGCTATCACAAGCGGTTGGCGTATTTGGAACATAAGAAAATCGTAACGCTTTCCGAACATGCCAAAAATAGTCGTCTATCCCACTCCAACGCGCTCAATAAAGCCAAACGCCAAACCATAGAGGCATTTATCGAAAAGGGTGATTGGAAGATCGGGACATAACATGACAAGCAATACTATAAAAAA
>JAUYKH010000013.1 GCA_030700065.1 bacterium
GCCGAGATCGCCAAAGTCCACATTAAATCCGCCGCCGCCAAATCCCTGGCCTTGCGCTTGGCGCGCAAAATCCTCCCAGTTCATACCCGTCCCGCCAAACCCTTGCCCGGAAAACGCGGCATCCCCGTGCTGGTCGTACTGCTTGCGCTTTTGCTCGTTGCTCAAGATTTGGTAGGCCTCGTTTATCTCCTTAAACTTTGCCTCATCCCCGCCCTCGTTATCCGGATGATGAACATGCGCCTGCTTGCGGAAGGCTTTTTTAATCTCGTCTGCGGACGCATCTTTTGATACGCCAAGTGTTTCGTAGTAATTCTTAGCCATATAATTCCCCCTTGATGGAGGATTATTTATAGGTTCCCCCTCCTTTACTAAGGAGGGGGTTAGGGGGTGGTTAACTCATCGCACCATTGTTTTATCAAAAGCGCCACACCCTCCACACCTTCCTTAATGTCAGCATCTGATATTCTCTTAACAATTAAACCATTACCCTCAAGAAATCTTTCTTTCACAGCATCGTTTTGTAAAACACTTGAATCGCTGTGCGTTTCTCCATCTACTTCTATAACCAATTTTAACGCAGGGCAATAAAAATCTACTACATACAAACCAATGCTTTGCTGCCTCCGAAATTTATGCCCTGTTTGGGAATTTTTTAACTTTACCCACAACAGCCGCTCCGCCTTGGTGGGGTGATTGCGTAAATCTTTTCTGATGTCTTTAAGATATCGCTTATTTTGGAATATAGCCATACCACTAAAAATGTTCTTTTATGCGTTCCCCTTCCTGTATTCAGGAGGGGGCAGGGGTGGTTCTTTTTTCCGTTCCTCACACCCCAAACCTGTGTTCATCTGGCGTATGCTTCAAATTATCAATTATGAAATATCGTCTTTGGTTGCATCGGTTGTAATTTCTTCTCCTCGATTGATATCCCGCGTAGCAATATCATGCCTTTTTTTTAAATCTTGAACGGTATTTGGCTCATCGGAATGGTTCACGTATCGCGCTGGTAATGGGTATAGATACTTCGTTCCCCATTGTGTATGAGTAAAAGTTTTTTCACTATCGGGAAGTTGTTGAAACTCTTTCTCTGTAAGCGGCTTCAAGTCAGGATATCGTACAACAATTTCACCTTTTTTAAAATTTCTGTTCGCAAAAACGCCTAAACCATTTTCAAATTGTCCGATTTTTGATCTTTTTACCACAATATCACTCATAAAATTTTGACTATGCTTCTATCATTGAAAGAATCGGGTGACTAGCGCCCACCTACTTTACTAAGGAGGAGGTCAGGGGGGGGTGGTTCACCTGCATCATGTTCGTGTATTCTCCACCCGGAATATTATCCGCGATCTAGATTTGCTGTTGCTTGGATTGTTGTGCATCTGCCATAGATTCTATGCTATTTTAGGCTTGTACTCTTCTAATTTTTTGCAAAAATTAATTCCTAGGGGCGTAAGTCGTGCATTGTTGTATTGCACACTAGTCTCATCTCCTCTGCGTCTATCCACAATCAAACTATTTTCAATCAACCCGCGCTCGTAAGACATAATCAGATCAGCGGTAATACCAGATCTTTTCCACACCTCTTCTGCCCAACCTTCTATACCTATATAACCTTCTTGAAAATCTTTTTCTTGATACTGCTTATATAATATCCCCAGAATAACTAGATGACCACTCTCCAATCGACACGCTCTTTTAAACAATTCATAATTCTCCAACTGCTCGCTTATCTTAAGCTTCTTATCGTTTGCAGCAAAAAACATTGCAGTCGCAGCCTCTAACCTCTCTTGATCTGGCATTTCTTGATTCAAAAAAGCAAAATACTCTTCAAAAGACTTAGGTCCGTATTTTGTTTCCTGAGGGTTATTATGTAGAGTGCCATCTTTGAATGCATTACTTAAACGACTGGAAACCCATTGGTATATTCCACTTGAGCGCGCAGACTTCAGTGTAGCAGCAGCCCAAAATAATGGATTATCTTGAAAATTCTGCCCTGCCACCATTCCAGCTAATACATCCTCAGATATGCTTATCCCGAATCTAGTTCCGATCTCGACAAGCTCTGTTTGAGTCGTTTCTGGTTGTAAATTTTGATTTGTATCTACTTTCATTTATCGCACTTCTTAACTTTCTCATACTCCGCCTTCCACGGATTCACTTCTTGCGTTAGATGACGCATTGCCATCTGACTCACCACCCCCTGACCCCCTCCTGGTTACAGGAGGGGGAATTGTTCTTTAGTTATTTCTTCTCGTCTTTTTTGACCTCTTCGTACTCCCCTTCCACGGGTTCTGATTTTTTGTCGCCGGACGGCTGTGCGTCATTTGGCGATGATTTGGCGGCTTCTTCCTGCGCCATCTTGTTTAGGACTTCGCCGATCTTTTGCATTTCTTGCGAAAGCTCTTCGGATGCTTTGTTGATGGCTTCTTTATCATTCCCATCTTGAACCTTCTTTAAAGCATCAATTTTTTCTTGAATGCCTTTTTTGATGTCATCGCCAACCTTATCGCCCGCATCTTTCAAAGCTTTGTCTGCGGTGTACACCAGCTGTTCCGCAAGGTTGCGCGCTTCTATCATCTCTTTCTTTTTCTTGTCCTCTTCGGCATGGTTAGCTGCATCGGCTTTCATCTTTTCCACCTCTTCCTCGGACAAGGAGGTCGTTGCGGTGATGGTGATTTTCTGCTCCTTGTTGGTTGTTTTCTCCTTTGCGGATACATTCAAAATGCCGTTTGCATCAATGTCAAACGAAACCTCCACTTGCGGCATGCCGCGCGGAGCCGGCGGAATCCCGTCCAGAGTGAATCTGCCCAATGTCTTATTGTCTTTCGCAAACTCACGCTCCCCTTGCAGAACATGAATTTCAACCGAGGTCTGATTATCTGCCGCGGTTGAGAATGTCTGCGACTTTGATGTAGGAATAGTGGTGTTGCGCTCAATCAAAGGCGTGCGCACACCTCCCAAGGTTTCCAAGCCCAAGGTTAAAGGCGTTACATCCAAAAGCAGGACATCTTTTACATCCCCCTGCAGAACACCGGCCTGCACGGCAGCGCCCAGGGCTACCACTTCGTCGGGATTAACTCCGAGATGCGGCTCTTTGCCAAAGTACTGTTTAACCTTAGCCTGCACTAATGGCATGCGCGTCATGCCGCCTACCATAATTACCTCGTTGACGCTCGAAGGCGACCAGCCCGCATCATCCATTGCCTGTTTTACCGGCTTAAGCGTTCGCTCCACCAAATCCCCCACCAGCTCCTCCAGTTTGGCGCGCGAAAGCTGCATAACGAGGTGCTTTGGGCCGTTTGCATCTGAAGTGATATACGGCTGGTTGATTTCCGTGGTGTTGGAAGACGAAAGCTCGTGCTTTGCTTTTTCCGCGGCTTCTTTAATGCGCTGGAGCGCGAGCGGATCTTTGGAGAGGTCAACGCCTTCGGCTCGGCCGAACTCATCAACAATATATTTGATGATGATCTGGTCAAAGTCATCGCCTCCGAGGTGCGTGTCTCCGTTGGTGGCTTTTACCTCCACCGTGTCCGCGGAAACTTCCAAAAGCGAAATATCAAACGTGCCACCCCCCAGGTCGTAGACCGCGATTTTTTCGTCCTTCTTTTTATCAAACCCATAGGCCAATGCCGCGGCCGTTGGCTCGTTGATGATGCGCTTTACATCCAGCCCCGCGATTTTGCCCGCGTCCTTGGTTGCCTGGCGCTCGGAGTCGTCAAAATACGCGGGAACCGTAATCACGGCTTCGGTAATTTTTTCGCCCAAGCGCGCTTCTGCGTCCGCTTTTAATTTACCCAAAACCATTGCGGAAATTTCCTGCGGCGTATATTCCTTGTCCGCCATTTTTACCTTTACGCCCTCGCCTGCCTGAATAATCTCGAACCCGACCATTTCGCGCGTTTTGGAAACTTCCGCGTCGGAAAATCTGCGGCCGATAAGGCGCTTAATGGAATACAGCGTGTTCTTGGGGTTGGTAACGGACTGCCGTTTTGCGGACTGCCCAACCAAGCGCTCGCCGTTTTTCGCGATTGCCGCAATGGACGGCGTGGTTCTGCCGCCTTCGCTGTTTTCTATAATTTTCGGCTTGCCGCCCTCCACAATTGCCATTGCCGAGTTGGTGGTGCCGAGGTCTATTCCGAGAATCTTTCCCATATAATATCTCCGATTAATTAGCCGAAATCTTTATCTGCTTTGGCTTTGCCCGCTCTTCTTTTGGAATGGTGATTTTGAGCACGCCGTTTTGGTAATCCGCGCTCGCATTCTCGCCGCTGACCGAGGCAGGCAAGCTGACTGCGCGGTGAAAGCTGCCGGTGCGCACCTCTTTGCGATAGTAATTCTTGTCATCCACCTCGCTTTCCTTTTTGGTTGTGCCCTCAATGGTGAGCACGTCGTTTTCCACGGAAATGTTCACCTTTTCCGGGTCAATTCCCGGCAAAGGGGTCTCCACAATAACGCTGTCCTTATCCTGGTACACGTCCAAGGCAGGCACAAATCCCTGCTGGCTTGGGCCTCCCCATTCCTCGAAAAATTTGTCAAAATCCGAGAAGGGGTCAAGCATAGGCCGCCATTTTACCATAGACATATGATGTTTCCTTTCTCTAATTAATGATGTTTTCCTTTAGAAACTATTACCCGCGCCGGGCGGATAAGCCTGTCTTTCATTTTATATCCGATTTGCACTTCTTTGATGATGC
>JAUYKH010000021.1 GCA_030700065.1 bacterium
AAGAGGAAGGTTGGTTAGTCCCAACCCTCCTCTTCTCTCCCGGGGCGGAGAAAAAGCTAAGTTTTTCTGATCTTAGACCATAGGTTTAAGGCCAGGAATCTCCTCCTTAGCTTTTTCCCGCTCCAGGAGAGAAATATGTGGATAAAATTATGAAAACCCCGCTTTTAGCGGGGTTTTTTGGGGTTTGACAGAAAACTACATATAGTTGTAAACTTCCAACTAGTACCACTAGATATTGTGTTTGGAACCTTGAAACAAAAACAAAAGTAGAGCTTTTAGGCTTAAATTTGAGATAACCCAGGCCTGCCGAAGTTCGGCGCCTTAATTTATTTTCGTCGTCCCAAAAATATGCGTTGCCCATTTTGCAGCCATGAAGAAACAAAGGTTGTAGACTCCCGAGTCGCCGGAGATGGCCTGTCCATCAGGCGGCGGCGGGAGTGCCTGAAATGCGAATACCGCTTTTCGACCTATGAAGAAGTCGAAATTTTGGATTTGCAGGTGGCAAAACGGGATGGCTCAACTGAAAGCTATCTCCGCGACAAACTCGAAGGTGGCCTGCGCAAGGCCTTGGAAAAACGGCCGATTTCTTCCGAGGAGTTTAAGCGCTTGATCTCGGAAATTGAGCAGGATATCCAGAAAAAAATGGAAAACAATCGGATTGAATCAAAAGAAATTGGCAATATCGTTGTCAGGAAGCTCAAAAAATACGATCAGATCGCGTATTTGCGATTCGCGTCAGTCTACCGGCAGTTTGAGGATGTGGAAGAATTCAAGAAAGAGATACAGAAGCTGTGAAAGAGAAAATTAAAAATGTCAGAAAATCAATCATTGCCATTGGTTTTAGTCCAATACCTAATCAGGTAACGATTATTGGAAGCGGTTTCTCTGTTGGAAAAAATGGAGAAATCCTTAGCGCCGCCCATATTTATAATCTGCTAAAACCGGAACAGATAAATAAGCTTATGGGTATGGCAATGGTCAAGCAAGAAGAAAGCGGATTGGAGAATTATCAATGGCTTCCGTTAAGCTTGGTAAAAAAAGACGATGCCAATGATTTAGTGATCTTTCAGATAGAAAATTACCAAAGTACCTTGTTGCAGCCGTTGAAGTTGGGTGATTCTGACAACGTTGAGGTAGGCGACGAAACTTATTTCATCGGCTTCCCTTACGCAGCCCAGCTAATTAATGATGGGTTCGGAGTAAGTTTAATTGTAAATAGGGGAATTATTAGCAATGTTAAAAGAGACGGAATTAATCCGGAACACCCCAGAAACTGGTTTTTCGTAGATTCAATTAGTAATCCCGGAAATAGCGGTTGTCCTTTAATTGACGTTGATTCAAATGATGTAGTTGGGATAATGACAATATCTTTTCGAATTAAATCCAATACTGTATCGAACCTTGATATAAGAGAGCCAATGCATATTGCGGGAGCGAAGCCAATTAATTTGGCAAAGAGTTTATTATCTTAAAAAACAAAATTAAAATTAATATATAGGAACAAAACTATGAGCCAAAAACAAAACCAATCGGCCGAGATTGAAGCCCACCAGCTTCTCACCGAAGAGGAAGCCGCAAAAGTTAACGAGTCTTTTTCGGAAAACGCCCTGCGCGTGATGAAAAAGCGCTATTTGGTGAAAAAAGAGGACGGCAGACAGGAGACGCCATCCGAAATGATCCATCGTATTGCTCACGCGGTCGCGGGGGCCGAGAAAAACTACCACAAATCACCGGCAGAAATTGAGAAATGGGAGCGGGAGTTTTTTGATATTTTGGCCAACAAGGAATTTACTCCAGCCGGCCGGACGATCACCAATGCTGGCGCGCCCTCGCCTGTTGTTGCCAACTGCATTGTTTTGCCGATAGACGACAGCATGGAGGGGATTTTCAAGACCCTCAAGGACGCCGCGCTTCTGCAGAAGGCCGGTTCGGGCCTTGGGTTTTCCTTCGGTCGTCTGCGCCCGGCGGGAATGTATGTCAAAACGTCGGTGGGCATGGCCTCGGGCCCGGTGTCTTTTTTGCAGGTTTATAACCAGGCCTTTGGCGTGATCAAACAGCAGGGCCGGCACGGGGCGAATATGGCGATTCTGCCGGTTGATCATCCGGACATTTTGGATTTCATTCACTGCAAGAAAGTCGAGGGGGACATCCGCAATTTTAATATTTCCGTGGGCATGACCGACGAGTTTATGACTGCTGTGACCGAGCGGTCGAACGAGCCCTGGCTTTGCCGATTCAAAGGCAAAAGAATGAAGCCCCGCCGGATCACCCGCGATCGGTTTGGCGTGGTGGTGAGCATCGAAGAATTGGACATGACCGCGAGTCAACTTTATGACGAGATCGTCCAGAATGCCTGGAACAACGGCGAGCCGGGAGTAATTTTCCTCGATGCGTTCAATCGCGGCAATACCATGCCGAAGACCCTGATCGAGGCGACCAACCCGTGCGGCGAGCAGGGTCTGCCGCCATACGATGTTTGCAATCTCGGCTCTATCAATCTGGCGGCGTTCGTCAAAGACGGGAAACTTCAGGAGGCGCGCCTGCGGCATGTCTCCATGGTTTCAACTCGTTTCCTGGACAATGTCATTGATTTGTTTGATTATCCCGTGGAAGAGGTTCAGAAAATGTCAAAAAATACAAGACGTTTGGGTTTGGGCGTGATGGGATACGCGGATATGCTTTATCAACTGGGCATCAAATTTGATTCGGCCGAAGGATTTGAGATGGGTAGCAGAGCGATGCGGATTATTCAGGAGGAATCCCATCGCACCTCTGTGGCGCTAGCTTCCGAAAAAGGTGAATTTCCGCTTTGGAACGAATCCACTTGGGCGAGGCGGGGGATTAAGCGCCGCAACACAATGGTGACGACAGTGGCGCCGACCGGATCGATTTCCATGTTTTTTGACACGTCCTCAGGGATTGAGCCGAATTTCGCGCTTTCTTACACGAAGCAGGATAAAGACGGCCATACTTATCGCTACGTCAATAAATATCTGGAACAGGCGTTGCGGGAGCGCGGAATTTATACCGAGGAGCTGATGGAAAAAATAATTCTGGAAGGGTCGCTTCGGGATATCGAGGGAATTCCCGCGGATATCAAAGACACGTTCCGCGTCGCGATGGACATCCATGCTTCGGATCACATCCGAGCGCAGGCCGCTTTTCAAAAGTACGTGGAGAATTCGATTTCGAAAACAATAAATTTTCCCAACGAAGCCACGGTCAAGGATATCGAGGATGGCTATATCATGGCCTGGAAGCTCGGCTGCAAAGGTTGTACTCTGTATCGGGATGGCAGCCGGCAGGTGCAGGTCTTGAATCTGAACAAAAATCTTGACAAGGCCAAAAGTCTGGCGCCGGGCATGGAAAACGTTTCGCTGTCCCAGACGGCTGTTGATAAAAACGTCGCGGATGCCGCTGCCAAGGTTTTGACCGGCAAAGTGGTCAATAATGGAGTACACAGGATCACGCCCCGCGAGCGTCCGGATGTCATGCACGGGTCCACCTATCGCCTGCGCACTCCGTACGGCAATTTGTTCGTGATAATCAACGAAGATCAGCACGGGCCGTTTGAAGTGTTCTCCCAGCTTGGCAAGGCCGGCGGGTTTTTCCAGGCGCAAACCGAAGCGATTTGCCGGATGATCTCCTTGGCCCTTCGCTCCGGAATTTCTGTTATGGATGTGGTTGACCAGCTCAAGGGAATCAGGGGGCCGGATGTGGTTTTCTCAAACGGCGGCACGATTCATTCCCTGCCGGATGCCATTGGCCAGGTTCTGGAGAATCATATCAAGCGGGGCCAGAAGGAATTGGGTCTCGAGTTCACCAAAGGAGAGAAACTTGGAGGAGATCCGGAAATGGTATTGGCATCCAAGAAAGCTGTGGCGGACATGGAGAATGACTTGGAGGAGAAGACCGCCCGGGTTTCGATTGCCAATTTGGGCTACGCGCCCGCGTGTCCGGACTGCGGGACAAACCTCATCATGGCCGAGGGATGCCTCAAATGCGACACCTGCGGATTTAGCAAATGCGGGTAAATAGTTTATGGAATTAAATCAAAATCAGCCGTGGTACAAGCAACATTTGCCATGGAAGCGGCAATTGTTCAGAATTTTGTTAATTTGGTTCGGCATACCCTTGATTCTTTTTGTTGTGACGATGCTGATTGCAATGTCGCAGGGGTTGTTGTAGATTTTAACGTTTACCATTCACGAATTGAAAGAGTTGAAGGAGATATTGTAGATAATATTCTTCGAGCGGAGCGCAAGCGTAGTCGAGAAGTGTAATCGAGTTCTCGACTACGCTCGAACAGTAACTTATTCTTCGAGCGAACCGCGAAGCAGTGAGTCGAGAAGCGTTATGAAGAAAAATTGGAAATGGTATGTATACATAATTGAGTGCAAAGACAACACTTTCTATACTGGTATGACTTGGAAGCCGGATTTACGGTGGAGTCAGCACCTTTCCGGGCTTGGCGGGAAATATACGGCAAAACACGGGGTCAAAAGACTGGCTTATCTCGAAGAACATGAAGATTTAGAGGTTGCTCGCAAGAGAGAGCAACAGATAAAAGATTGGAATCGAAAAAAGAAAAGAAAATTAATTTCGGGGGAATGGGGAAAAGAATGGTGAGTTCTCGACTTCGCTCGAACAGTATTATGCAAACGGGTCTCATCATCATCTACATCGGTTCCGGGAAGGGGAAGACGACGGCGGCAGTGGGACTGGCCGTCAGGGCCGCAGGTGCCGGAATGCGCGTTGCCTTTAATCAATTTGTAAAATCGGCCAAAGCGACCGAGTCGGGCGAGTGGCCGCTCTCG
>JAUYKH010000026.1 GCA_030700065.1 bacterium
CCAGCAGGAAACCATGGCCGCGGCCAATGAACTTGTTTCCAAAATTCGCGAACTTCAAAACTTCATTCTCGCCGGCCGCGTGATCCGGGGTACCACAGAAAGCGCGACGGCGTATGTCTTGAATTTTGCGAGCAGTGCCGGCTCCAATCAATCCTACAGGATTGATTACCGCACGGCCAGTGTCGCCACGACAACATTTGAGACCATAACTCTGCCGGCCAATGTCAGCGTCGGGCAGATTTTGCAAAGCGGCGTTCCGACGAATTCGATTTCCATCCAGATTTATTCCCCGTTTGGCAAAATGACAGTGTCAAACAACGCGAATACGATCGCCCAGATCCGCCTGGATCACGTGTCAGGATATACGCGCACCGTCACAGTGGACGGAATTTCCGGCAAAATCGGCCAATGACGAAATCTTGTGATCGGTCCGCAGTCTACATCGACATGCAATTGCATGTTACTTTAGAATAAAGATTTTACCCGCCGTGTATTGCAGGATTGTTTATTCTTTTCTATACTGAATAGTGGTCTGTCCTTTACCAAGGACCTGAAGGAGGAATACGATGCTAGAGAACGCGTCGGACAAAGTAGCGCAGGCTTTGCCGGTCTTCTGGGCAAGCTACGCGAAAAGGTTTCTGGAAAGGGTTTACGACAGTGCTATCGATACAAGATTGGGCCAAAAATTGGCCGCTTTGAGTCCGGCCAAGAAACATGGCCTTGAGGCTATTATGTACGCTTTAACAGCGTTGCTGGAGCCGCGCCTTAAGGCTGATTCCAAATTGGCGCAGTTCGTGAGGGAAATCGCGGTTGACGCCGCCCCGGAAATGTCCAAAAGGATATTCAACGGGGTTAAGGAGGAGATTGCCGTCATGGTCTCCGAAACGACAGATCCCGGGGAAAAGGATTTACTGTTAATTGTTTTGTCGTTTGAGCCGGAAGAAATCAAGAGCCTGCTCGACTGGCTTGGACAGACAAAGCTGGAGCGAGATAAAATTTTAAAACAGTTCTCGCTCTTGTCTAAGGAACAAGCGGCCAAAATTGTCGGACTGTCCGTCGAAGAAAAAGAAAAGTTCTTTGAGTTTTTCGGGCCGCCGGAGGCAAAACCAGAGGCCGTCCCAAAATCTCCAGAGTCAGGGTTTCGCGAAACGTGCCGTGAGGCGACGCAACAAATCAAAGATTTTAGACAACGATTCCGTACCGAAAGGAGAAAGTTATGAAAGAATTCTTTGAGCTTGTAAGTCAGCTTTTGGGGTTTAGCAAAGATATAGCCGGGGCTGGTTTGTCAAAGGTCAGAAGTGCCCTTGTGGCCTATCTTCAGTTCTTGAAGAAAGCCTCGATTGTCTATGGTTTCTTTTTGGCTTTGGCAGCCATGGTTTTAACTTTTGGCACCCTGTTTGCTTCCAGGCCAGTCGTAACTTTGGCTGTCCTTCTCGGAGGGATCGCCACGCTAGCGCTGGCTTTTGCCGCCTTCCCAATCATTTGGGCGGTTCAAAAGGGAGCGGAGTGGGGAGTTTTGAGAAAGACTTTTCAGTTTTACGGATCCATGGCCCTTTGGATATTTCTCCTCGCCTATTTCTTCTACCGTTTCGATGTCGCGCCGACCAATGTGCCGATTGTTTTTCTGCTTGCCGGTTTCTTGGCCATTGGTTCAGTATTCCTCGGTATCGGAATGGGCCCGAAGTATCTCGCCTGGAGAGCCAGGTTTGTTTTTACGGTCCTGGTAATTTCTCTCATTTTGACCGCTTTGTTCCCAGGTATGCCAGGGGACCTAAAAATTCTTGGGAACTGGTTGGAAAAGAGCAGAAGGCAGAAAGTGGAAGAAATTACGGGAACGCAGATAGAATCGCCGCGCGCGCGGGAGTATAGCGCCGACCTCATCTTCTTTGACCCTGACGGTCAGCCGAAGTTTTCCTACTATAGGAAAGAGGACGGCGGAATCGACCTTTTCACTCTCGGGCGCATTCACCCTCGCTACGGGCTCCCGCTCGAACCCGTTACCCCGGAGATCGTTCAGGAACTTGAGAAAGCGGATCAGAATAAGCGAGCGGCAGAGCAAGCCAAACTCAAGGCAGACGAAGCCGCAAAACAGGCGGAAATAGCAAAGCGGGCCGAGGCGGCGGCCAAAGCCACCGCAGATTGGAACGCAAAAATGGCCGCGGAGGAACGCTCGCGTCAGGAAGCTCAAGCAAAAGCGGCCGCGGAGGCGCGAGCTGAAGCGCGAAGAAGGGTCGAAGCGGCAAGACTGGCAGAAGAGAGGAAGCGGGCCGAGGAGACCAAACAAGCCGAAGAAAAAAGAATAGCTGAATTGCAGAGACTGGTCGCAGAAACCAAGCAGGTAGCAGAAAAAGCGGCGGTTCCTGTCCAATCGGGGCAAGCCTTCCGTTCTCCCGAAACTCAACCCCCGCAGCCGAAGATAATTACTGTGAAACTTCCGGCCGGTACGAAAATTGATGTTCGGCTTGATCAGCGGCTATCGACCGAGACGAGTCAGGCCGGGGAAGTTTTTCGAGCGGTTCTCGCGCGTTCCGTCAGTATTGGAGGAACTGTTCTTCCAGTAGGTACGGTTTTCGAAGGCCGGATTCTTGAACTCGAGAGACCCGGCCGGGTCAGCGGGGTTGCTTCCCTGAAACTTGTTCTATCAACTTTTTCGTTTGAGGGTCAATCAGTGTCTACCGAGACAGATCCTCTCACGCTGGGAGGCAGAACCACCAAAGGCAAGGATGCCGCCAAAATCGGAATCGGCGCTGGAATAGGAGCGGCGATCGGAGCGGTTTGGGCCGGCAGGGATGGGGCGGTCGAAGGTGCTGGAATTGGTGCTGGAGCAGGGACCGCAGAGGTGCTGGCCACCCGGGGCGAAGAGATAAATCTGGAGCCGGAGCATCTTCTCGTGTTCCGGCTAGCCGAAGATGTTTCTTTTGAAATCAGGAGGGCTGATTAGTTCTTCATCACCCGCGGGAAGGTTTTTTCTTCTCGCGGGCTTCTTTTATCTCTGTTGTCTACACTGGTATGTAATTACATACCAGTGTAGACTAAGTCAATTTGGATTGTTTAGAGTTTAAAGAATTCTTTCAATACTTTTTCGTCGGCCGGATCAAGCAAACTTATTTCCATTACTGTCACAAAGCGGTCGACTTTGTAATGCGCCGCGACAAAACCAACCTCGTCTCGCGGATCAAAAGGATAAATCCAGGCGGTCCGCTGAAGGGGGAAGAAATTTATAGACTTTAACTTTTCGCGAAATTGATCTGCTCGCGACCTGTGCGTATTCGAAGGAATGTCGGCAAGTACAATCCACCAGCGGCTGTTCCAGCTTTCGGGTTGTCCAATTTGGAGCCGCTCAAATCGCATTCTTCGAATCTTCCGTCGTCCTTTTTGACTAATTTTCACCTTAAAGTCCTGACCATCAGGAATCAATTCTACGTAGCCCTTGTTTTTGAGATAGTAGAACGACTTCGTGATTTTTTTCTGGAAGTCTTGCCTTTTAGCCTTCCCGGAGGAATATTTTTTTCTTGTCCAGGGTAATTTTTCCAATGCTTGGAAAATGTTTGGGGCAAGGACGGTGAGCGCCATCGTCCCGGCAACTATTCCAACGGCCAATACGACTTCGCTGACGGTACGAAGCTTTTCGATTTGCTGATCATCCAATTCAAAACGTTTTTTGGGTAGACCGCGCCGAACCGCCTCGGCGATAGTTTGTCTGAAATAAGGCTGCACAAAAAGGTGTTTAAAATGATTGCAATATGATTATATCATGGCTTATCTCTTTTGTCTACGCTAGTATGTAATTACATACTAGCGTAGAATCATAAGATATCTCCGGGGAAGTTGCGGGTGTGGATTTCGGTCTCTTGCCCAAAATTGAGCTTTGTGGTATACTTTTGGTAAAGGAAGATTTGTTAAAGAAACAAAAATGATTATTGATAAACAAAAAGGGTTTATAAACAAAAATTTATTGATGGCGCTCGCGGGGGCGGTCATTCTCCTGCTCGCGTTGGTGATATTTTGGCAAAAGCCAAAATCCAACGACCGAGGCACCGCAGAACTCGTCAAAAAAGAGCTGGCACCAAACGAAGCGCCAGCCGGGTTTCCCGCGGAGATCCCAATAGAAGAAGGCGCGGTCATTGCTCAAAATTACGAGGTTGATGCACCGGACGGCCGGCACCAGGCGACGCGGGTTTTTATATCAACCAAAACGGTCAGTCAAAATTATCAGATCTATTCGCAGTTTTTGTCCCAAAACGACTGGGAGATCATAAGCCAATTGCGGGAAGAAAATTACGCGGCTCTATTCGCCGCGAAGGACGGTGGTAATCTTTCCATCAGCATTTCCAAGAACTCAATTACCGGCGCGGTCAAGGTTGATTTGAGCGCGGTGAGATAGGGAAATTGAGCCCCACGGCTAAAGCCGTGGCACCTCCGATCTGCTTTCGCTAAAGCTACGGCGGATAAAAAAGGAAGCCTGACCACTCGAAACTTACGAGTAGCAGGGCTTTTTTATTGAGCGAAATTTTATATGTCTGGCCGTCGTTTAAAATCCATTTGACAATTTTATCGCCATGGCGATAAAATTGTCACAGGAAGACGAAGACATTGCAAAAGGCAAAAGTTCGTAGTTATTGATAAATGGGATCTCAAATCGTTATGGATAGCAAGGTATTTGTGAGGCAGGTGGCAATCGGGGCGTCCAAGGCTATTTTGGCGGCTCTGTTTGTAGGTGCCGTGATGGTAGCGCCCGGCGGTGTAGCCGGCACGATGGAAGTTGTTCAGAAGTTTTTCGCCGGGGAGCGGGTTGATCCCCGCGAAGAGGAAAAAGTGCGGCGGGCCTTGCGGTATCTTAGGAGCAAAAAATTGATTGACGTTCAGCGGCAGTACCAAAAGGAGGTTTTTTCGCTCACCAAGCTTGGCTATTTCAAAGCAAGAAGATTGATGAAATCCTTCGGCATTCCCAAACCCAAAAAATGGGATGGTAAATGGCGATTGGTGGTCTTTGATATTCCCCATCTCAAAAAAGATAAAAGTGATTGGTTCCGGTCGCAGCTTAAAAATTTGGGTTTTGCAAATATCCAGAAAAGTATTTGGGCGCATCCTTATGAATGCCGCGACCAGGTATCCTTTTTAACGGACATTGCTTTTATCAAGCCATACGTGCGGTACGTGGTAGCCGAGGAGGTTACAGGCGGAAAGGATCTGCGCAGGCGTTTCGAGATTTGATTTGAGATTGCTGGAGGAACTCTGATATCATTTATTTTCCAGGTCGCGCTAAATTCTTTCTGACAAAAATATCGCCATGGCGATATTTTTGTCAGATTGGATGTTGGGGTAGAAAGGAAGGAGAAAGCAAGAAAGGAAAAAGAAAGGAAGAAAAAAGGCGGAGGGGCGCGGCGGCGGGAAGGGGGTTGGTCAAAAAAAAGCGCCTGACATTCGGGAGGAATGTCAGGCTACGGCAGATCGTGCCGAATTTGTTTGCCTATTGCCCAGCGACAATGGGCAGCATCACCTGCTTGGAGACCTGTTCACCCATATCGAGCCGGAACGGTTGGAGATTGGGGAAAGAGCTGACAGACATCGGGAGCTGGAAATTGATCTGGTACAAGCCGACAAAGCCGGGCGCCAGTCCGACAAAATCGGGTTTAATGCTGTTGCCATTGAGCTGAACCGTTACTGGCAGAATCGCGCTTGACAGCGGGTCTGATTTTGCCGCTTCGCCAGTCGCGGGAGCGTTATCCACGGGGCCAAGGCCGGTGGCGAAGGTGGCAAGCCAGTCGCCAGGTTGAGCAGGGTTTTCGGGAGTGACGAGCTGACCGTCTTTGGGTCCGCCATTGAAGATGGTGGCGCCGAGCTGGGGCGTGGTCCACGTTGCCTGGAAGATCCCGGGGTTTGTTTCCGCAACATCTACTTCGATGTCATTGCTTGGGGTCGAGTTGAGGACAATCTTCACTTTTGCCTTTGGTCCGCGAAGCTCCCACGGCACCTGCATATTGAGTTGTTGTTGTGAGCAGTAGAAGAAAGGGGCTTCGAGGCTTCGGGCATCAGAACCTGTGAAAACGACTTTCGTTGTCCCCTGTCCGCCGTCGCAAGAAGAAGTTGGCAGGGGCAGGGTTGAGCTTTGAACAGGATCAGTGTGGGTCGCTCCCCAGGTCCACAATGTGGCGATGGAGCCGGGAACGAGAGGGCCAAGCTGGAATGTCGCGGCATGCGTGGCGGTGTAGAGGTACGGCTGGTCGCGGTCGGTGAGGAAAACGATTCGTGGCTTGGTAGCATCAAGGGTGATGGTGCGGAAGCGGGTATCGGAGATGCGCAGGGTGATAGGTTCGGTTGAGCCGTTCATTTGGAACTTGATGTAGCCAGGGTATTTCACAGGCACGACGCCCGGCGGCAGAGTAAACTGGGCCAGGGTGGCGTCAGAAACCAGATCCTCATAGCGCGGGAAATTGGTCAACACGAATATGTCATTTCCGGCATCCCACTCCGCGCGGTGAACGAGGAAGAGGGTGGTATCGGAAAACGTCTGCGAGCAGGAATTATCAGGGTTGAGGAAGCAGGCAGTACCGACGGTCTTGTACGCGCCGTCTGGAAGCGTGGAAAGTCCAGGAAGATTGAAAGCCGCGGTGAAATTACCGGGGCTTGCCGTGAACATTTCGGAGTGAGTGATGGCAACGGTTTTGGAGGAATTTTTAACTGTCCACTGGAACCGGATAAGAACCGCGGGCATCTCTTTGGGTTTGCCGCTTTCGCGCGTGCGCAGATAGGTCATAATAGCCGTTGGATTGACCGGCGTTTCCGCCCCACTGTATCGGGAATTATGCAGTTTGCCCAAAGGCGATATCCCGAAGAAAGTACCGTCCGGTCCGTTCAGGTACGCGGCCTGGCTACGCAGAAGGAATGTGGATGGGCGCACTCCATCAATGGATTTCCCGCCGGTAATCGCATCCAACATAGCCAGATATTCTCCGTCGTTCTGTGGCCGGAATTCAGAAAGCGCTTCATAAAAGCGGTTGAAGTTCCGGCCGGGCAGAATATCCGCGATGCGTTCCAGCTTGGCGGCGATGGATTCGTAATAGGCATTGCCATTGTCGCGGTAGGCTGTGCCTCCGCCACTCACATTGCGCGGCAGATTATCAGACAGAACATCACGGAAGATTTCCGTGGTGCCCGTGATTTCGGGATTCTGTCTGCGCAGTTCCTGGTAGGTCAGATGTTTTTCCGCCTCTGCCAAGCCCTCAATTAGTAAATTGGGAGCGCCGATACGCAGCTCTGAAATGCGACAAAGAAATTTGGCGTGCGAGTAAACGTGGGTTAATGTTCTATAGTTGTTGTTGTTGAGATCAGATTTGTCCTGGGGATATGACTTGATGTGAATCAGTCCACAAGCGTCATAAGTCCCCGGAGAATGAGAATCCCCCCATTTGATCTGCAACGTCCTCGGAACCGACAAAGTTAAACGATCATGCACTGGCACAACAACCCTGTTCCACAGATCAAGGTCAATTTTTGACTGATCAATCTGCGGATCAATGTCCAGCACCACTTGTCCCGCCGCAGAGGGAGGAACAAGCAAGAAGATGAGAAGAACCAGCATGGCAGTAATAATTCGGCAAGACATTTTGTTCCTCCTTCTGAAATAAAATGCGATTGTACTACCTTATGGTATGGCCCGATTTAGAACTTGTGTCAATTGACAGAAATTGCTGGAGATGATATAATAATAGTATAGGTAATATTGAGAATTTCTGAATTCTCTTGCTGAAACAAATATTAGAAAACAAAAAAATAGCCATAGGGGTCGTTATCGTTTTGGTAGCGGCAGGTGTTTTTTATTTTCTGGAACTTCGCCCCAAACCCTTGGGCTGGCAGCCGAAGGAAGTAACATTGTATGACACCCCGCCTCCAGAAGTTTTGAAGACCGAGGGACAGATTGATTTTGGGGAAGAATTACCGGACGGCTTTCCCGCGGATATGCCGATTGATTCCAATTCCACACTGATTCTCCAAAGCTATACTCTCGTGTCGCAAAACCCTCCGCCCAAAGACTTTGACCAGGCGACCTATTCATACCAGACCTTGCGGAATCCGGAAACGATTTTTGGAGAGTTCAAAAAATACGTTCTGGAGCAAGGTTTTGTGATTGACTTCGAAGCGGTTGAGGGACGCTCCTCTTCTCTCCTGGCCAGGAAGAACGGCAGTGAAACAATCAACGTTACCGTTTACAGCGAAAATGAGACCCAAACAACAGTAACAGTCTCGGTTTTTAAAAAACAAACTCTGGCGCAATGAAGACGAACTTATCCAAATATATATTGCTCTTGTCGGGTGTCACACTCGGCTTGGTCTTTTATTTTTCAAATCCGATGACCGTCTCCGCCGACGGGACACCGTACGGCGAATGGTCAGGATCAAATTCAGCAAGCGCCGGAAGTCTTCAGATTGTGCCGACCGGATACGGACTTACCGCGATCGGTTATGGTTCAGATGACCACCGATGCACACTGATTATAAAAACCGCGCCAGTCAATTTGAATACCGACGGACAGCCCGTCGTGGATTTTGGCGCGGTTACGGGCTGGCAGGCGTCGGACTGCGGCGCGGGTGATGGGGACGATGATTTTGAGACTGGACGGGGCTATGGCCCCAGGGTTGAGCCGATTTCTGACCACTATGCTACCGGCTGGACTTGGGGAGCAAGCACGGACGGAGGATTGCTAAATAACGATGATTTTAGCGGGAACGAGTGCTATTATCAAGAATATGCGCCTTTGACTAACATTGATAACCGAACTGGTTGGGGGGCCGCTTATGACGGTACGTGTAATAACAATGGCTATCAGCGCGTTGATTTGAAGTGGGTTTGGGGTGCGCCTGCCGGTCAGGTGATTGTCGCGGTGGGACTGTCTTTGGCCAACGACGCCGATGTCAGCATGGTTGGAATGGACACTAGGCATGCACCGCCAACTGCCGACCTATCTGCCAATGGCTCGGAGAATATTACCGTCAATGTCGGGGATAATATAGATTATGTCTGGTCGTCAACTAATGGTTCAAGCGCCAGCTCAAATTATATTGTCACGTTAGGTTCCTGTTCACCCAGCTCTGGTCCTGGGGTTCCCAATGATCCTGGGGTTGCCAATGATTTGGGCGGCAGCGCTTCCGTGACAGTAGATTCCTCCCAGGCCGGATGTACTTACGAAATCACATATACAGTCACGGGTTTTGCGGGGACGGCGTCAGATACCATAACTGTAACAGTAAATTCTGTCGTGTTCCCTCCCGTCGTCTGTTCCCCTGATTCGTCCAGCACTGCTATCAATACTGACGTAACACTCACGGCTTTCGGCGGTACAGGAACATATAGTTGGTTAGCGCCGAGTGGCACGCCGTCATCGGACAGTGGTTCAAGTTTTACGGTCAGATATTCAAGTAGCGGACCAAAAACAGTTACCGTCACCAGCGGCTTATCCGATACCTGTACTGTGAATGTCTCTGCCCCCAGCGCCCCCACTGCCAATGCCGGACCGACGCATCCCTTGACGGTTAGCACATCGCATACTCACTCCGGCGCGTCGGCTTCTGATTCTGACGGCAATCTCGCAAGCTATGCTTGGGTAATTTCCAACTGCCCTTCGGTTTGTCCTTCACTGTCAGGAGCTTCGGGAGTGATCAGCGGCTCGTCCGCTTCGATTTCCGGGCCAACCTACACTCCCACCGCCGCCGGTAACCACACATTAACCTTGACCGTAAC
The DNA here is from genome assembly GCA_030700065.1 of bacterium. Taxonomy (GTDB): domain Bacteria; phylum Patescibacteriota; class Doudnabacteria; order UBA920; family 2-01-FULL-46-14; genus JAUYKH01. The sequence goes on from JAUYKH010000026.1 coordinate 9,740, forward strand.
TGATTCAGGCGGTTTGACGGGAACAAGCAGTGTGATCGAGGGGGTCTGTCCCGCCGTCAGCATTTCCGGGATTAACGGCCAAAAACCTCCGGATCCGGAACACAGCGGCGTCAATACTGATGATACTTACCTGATTATTTACGGCAGTTTCTCTGATTCGGGAAATACTGTGAGGGTGGACGGCGTTCCCAGAAGCCCCGATTTCCAAAGCGCCGCCAAAATTAATGTCCCCATCAGCCTATCAGCGGGTCCGCATACCGTTGAGGTTACAAACCAATGCGACAATTCTTCGGGCTCGGTTAGCTTTAGTGTTGTTTCCGTGGCCGCCCCTACCGCCCCTACCGCCACCCTCCAGGTCCGTGCCAACGGAACAAGCACGTGGGGATCAAGCGTTACCGTAACCGCGCCGCAAGCAGTGGATTATCAATGGCAGTCCACTGACGCGGTTTCCGCCACTTCCTGGTATTGTCTAAACAACTCCACGTGCAATGAGCCGGGCGACGCGGGCTGGGTCGCCAACAGTCCTTCAAATGACCAACTGCTAAACCAGAGTACCGCCGGCCTGTC
>JAUYKH010000034.1 GCA_030700065.1 bacterium
TGGTTATTTTTAATATACAAATTATCAATATCACCCAGACTTCCGTGACCGTTACGTGGGAAACCAATCACCCAGCCACCAGCCGCGTAGTCTGGGGACAAGAGTCCATAGAGTCCGACCCACAGCCCGTAGATTCTGAAGAAGAAAGCATTTATGGTTATCCAAATTCAGGTCGAGAAGACAGTGAGTTGGTTACTCTTCATTCAATCACTGTAAATAACCTTTCGGCGAGCACGCAATATTTTTTCCGCCCAGTTTCTCATGGTTCTCCTGAAGTAGTCGGTTCCCAGATCAGCGGCACCACCTTGGCCGTATCTGGTGGTGGGGGATCATCTGGCGGGGGGTCTTCCGGTGGGGGAGGTTCTAGCGGCGGCGGTTCATCCAGTCCCGCAACTCCTGCTCCTGTGATTTCGCCCTCCCCGTTGGGCGGACAAGTTTTGGGGGAGAGCACCCAAGCGCCTGCGGCGCCAGAACCGCAGCCGGAACCGCAGGTCGCCGGAGTGCAAGAACTTCCTCGGACCGGGACAAACATCTGGGCGATAATGTTTATGTTTTTGGCCGTGATTTCTCCGCTCGGCTATCACTTCAAGCCCAAGCGAGCGCGAGCGCGCAGGGCCAGCGTCTAATTTAATCCAAGTCAGCGTATTATTGATAAAAAACCCCGCTATGGCATCCCCGGCTGGAGTCGAACGCGGATAGTAGTCAGCCTCGGGCTGACACTACCGGGCAGGCCCCAGCAACCCAATTTATCGTCGTTTTTGCCCCCATGAGGAATCGAACCTCAATCCGCGGCTTAGAAGGCCACTGTTCTGTCCGTTGAACTATGGGGGCAATGGTGGCGGCAGGATTTCCAGTTGCTCGCCCCGTAGTTATGCCGAAGGCATATACTGCCGGGGAGCTACGGGGACATATTCCCCGGAGACTATCTTATCATATATTTTTATCTCTTCACAGTCTCTGATTCGTGGACAGTTTTGAATACAATTGAATCTTTTTTCGTATCAATTTCCACGGTGTCACCCTTTTCAATTTCGCCTTTAATCATCGCGAGCGCGAGTTTGTCCAGGATTTCCCTCTGCAGGGAGCGTTTGAGCGGTCTCGCGCCATAGATCGGGTCATATCCCTTTTCTGCCAGGAACTTTTTGGCCGGAGTGGTAACATCGAGCGATATTCCGCGATCCGCGAGTCGTTTCTGAATTTGCGAAATTTGAAGCTCCACGATTTGCAGAATATGCTTGCGCGCCAGGGGATGGAAGATGACAATCTCGTCAACGCGGTTTAAAAATTCCGGGCGGAACTGTTTGGTGAGGATTTCCATCACGCGCTCGCGCATTTCCTTTTCCGCAATCTCGCCCTCGCGTCCGCCAGTGGCGAATCCGAGTCCCTGCGTCCGGATCATTTCCGAACCTAGGTTTGAAGTCATGATCAAAATCGTGTTTTTGAAATTCACGGCGCGGCCCTTGGAGTCAGTCAGCTGACCTTCGTCGAGAATTTGAAGCAGTATATTAAAAATTTCCGGATGCGCTTTTTCTATCTCGTCAAAGAGAATAACACTATACGGCCGGCGCCGGATGATTTCCGTCAGCTGTCCGCCCTCTTCGTAGCCGACGTAGCCGGGAGGGGAGCCGATGAATTTTGAGATCGAATGTTTCTCGCTGTATTCAGACATGTCAATCCGCACGAGCGATTTTTCGTCATTGAACAGAAATTCGGCCAAGGCCTTTGCTGTTTCAGTCTTTCCCACTCCGGTAGGCCCCAGGAATATAAACGATCCGATTGGCCGGCGTTCTTCGGCAATGCCGGCTCGGGAGCGGCGGATCGCGTTGCTGATATGCTCGACCGCCTCTTCCTGGCCCACGATGCGTTTTTTCAACTCACGCTCCATATGCTCGAGCTTGGTACTCTCCGATTCCATCATTTTGAGGATCGGAATTCCGGTCCATCTGGCAACAATTTGCGCAATGTCGTCTTCGGTAATTTTTTCCCGGAGGATTTTGTGCCTGCTCTGAAGTTTGATGAGTTCCTGTTCTTTGGCGGCAATTTCTTTCATCAATTTAGGCAGGGTGCCGTAACGAATCTCGGCGACCTTGTTGAGATCGCCTTCCCGCTCGGCCGCCTCGGCCTTCATCTTCAGCTCTTCAATCCTGCTTTTGTTGTCGCGAATGGTCGTGATGACTTTTTTCTCGGACTGCCAGCGCAAATGCAGATTCTGCGCCTGCTCGCGTATCTCCGCGAATTCCTTTTCGATTTTCGGCAGATTGTCTTTCGCGGATTCTGATTCGTCGTTCTTGAGCGCCTGTTTCTCGATTTCCAGCTTGCGCATCTTCCGGTTCAAAAGATCGAGCTCCTCCGGCATGCTGTCAATCTCAAGGCGCAGATTGGAAGCGGCTTCATCGATCAGATCAATGGCTTTGTCAGGCAGGAACCTATCCGTGATATACCGCGTCGAAAGCTGGGCGGCCGCGACGAGCGCTTCGTCGGTAATCTTGACTCCGTGGTGCACTTCGTATTTTTCCTTGATGCCGCGCAGGATGGCGATCGTGTCTTCGACAGTCGGTTCGGAAACAACCACGGGCTGGAAGCGCCGCTCCAGAGCCGCGTCTTTTTCAATATATTTTTGATACTCCTTGAGGGTCGTGGCGCCGATGGCGTGCAGGAGCCCGCGCGCCAGCATTGGTTTGAGCATATTGGAGGCGTCCAATCCGCCCTCGGCCGCGCCAGCCCCGACCACGGTATGGAGTTCGTCAATGAATAAAATGATTTTGCCGGCAGAACGTTCGATTTCCCGCAGGACGCTCTTGAGCCGCTGTTCAAACTCGCCGCGGAATTTCGCGCCAGCCAGAAGCGCCCCGAGGTCCAGCGCGAGCAGTATTTTATTCTTCAGACTTTCGGGCACATCGCCGGACGTAATGCGCTGGGCCAGTCCTTCCACAATCGCCGTTTTGCCGACCCCGGGCTCGCCGATGAGCACCGGGTTGTTTTTGGTGCGCCTCGAGAGCACCTGCATCACGCGCCGTATTTCCTGATCGCGGCCAATGACCGGGTCGAGTTTGTTTTTGTGAGCGAGGTCTGTGAGGTTGAGCGTGTATTTTTCCAAAGCCTGGTAGCTCTGTTCCGGTTCAGGCGAGGTGACCCGCTCGGTGCCGCGGATTTCCTTCAGGGATTCCAGTACGTCGTCCGTGGCGAGGCCAAATTGTTCGAGGAGGCGTTTGGTCTGCCCCCCGCGTTCTATTATTGCCAGAAACAGATGCTCCGTGGAAACATACTCGTCTTTGAGTTTGATTGCTTCCTTCATGGATTGGGTCAGGACATCATTCAGATTCCTGGTTACATAAATTTGCCCCAGGCCGGAGGGAAAGGCCCCGATTTGCGGAAACACGCGCAGGATTTTCTGAATTTGATTTTCCAAAAGTTTGGTGTCAACCTTGAGTTTTTCCAAAAGGGAATAGACCACGCCGCCTTCCTGCTGGATCAGGGCCAGCAGAAGATGCAGGGTATCGACCTGCTGATGTTCATATTCGGATGCCACGGATTGCGAGGCGGCAATCGCCTCCTGCGCTTTTTGGGTGAATTTATCTAGCGGTATCATAATGTTTATGTTAGCAGTCTAATCTAATGAGTGCTAATTTGTCAACCCCGTTAGAAATCATGTCGGTTTCTGTCGTTCGATGCGTTGCGGCACTGCTATTTCTAACGGGGTCAAGCAGTTCCCATACTTTCAGATTACTCATTTTTTCCTAAACTTTTCGTGAACAGGCCGGATTTTCCAATTAGGTTTTTATTTTTTGTGTCATTGTTTTTATGGCTTTGTCAGGCACCCAGGTCCAATTGCATATATCATATATTCTATCATAAGATAGTTCATTCAGTCCAAAATCCATTAGTCCATTAAGGATTTGCGGCGGCTGCGGGATGGAGAATCAGTGCTTTAATCATGAGGCATTTCAGCGCGAGTTCGGCGCAAGATTGAGAGGGGGCGCGTCTGCGGTTTTTTTCCGACGCACCCCCTCCATTTTTAAAAATTTGATTAATGCTTGAATGACAATTTTATCGCCATGGCGATAAAATTGTCAGATGGCAGATTGGTTCTTTACAGGGGGGGGGTAAAACTGCTATAATATAAGTAGTTATTAAAGATTTTTAAGTTTTATTTGGGAAACAAATACATGAGAAAACAAGTTGTTTTGGGGATTTTCGCGGCCAGTTTGGTTGTAACCGGCCTTTTGGGTTCGTCTCAAACAGCCAATGCGGCAGTCAGTCCGGACGGCTCCTTAGTCAAGGCGCCGGGCGGGACAGTTTATTTGATTGAAAATGGTCAGCGCCGGCCCTTCCGCGTTCCAGAGGTATTTTATTCCCACGGGTTTAATTTTAATCAGGTTATTCAAGCCACTGCAGAAGATTTGGCCCTGCCGCTTGGATCATTGATGGTTTACCGCGATGGCACTCTTATCAAAGCGCCATTTGATCCGCTGGTTTATCTGGTAACCAATGGACAAAAGAGAGGATTCCAGTCGGCCGCGGCTTTCCTTGGACTTGGCTATTCATTCAATAATGTTGTTACGGTTGATCCGACTACATTTGATGACCTGCCGACCGGCGCGGCAATAACTTCAACAGGCTTGCCGCACGATCCGGGAGCCATAGTGATTTTCAGCGACGGCACTGTTTATCTTATTACAGAAACGGGACGCAAGGGATTTGCCACGGCCGAAGATTTTTTGTCTCACGGTTATGCTTTTGATCAGCTCGTAGCGGCAAACCAAGCTGATGCCTCATTGCCCTTTGAAGGGGTTATGAGCAGACGCACCACAATCCCAGGCGCAACCTTGCCTGATTTTGCGGTGGGGGAAATGAGTGTCAGTCCAAGGCTCGCCAACGCCTCATTTGCGATTGAAATCAACAAAGAGGCGGTAGTCAAATTTGCCATCAAGAATCAGGGCGCCGGAACGCAAAAACCCGATTTCGGGCTTTCCTATCCTTCCGGCCTTCAGCCGGTAAAAGTAGATGGAAGCATCCCTGAAAATACTTGCAAGGATATCACCAGACTTGAGGCGAATCAATCCTGCACCTATGCGGTCAAAGTCACCTTCAATCAATTAAGCGAATCGTTCACGGGCGACAGGATGAGGCTGGATATTGACCACTTGAACAGCATTGCGGAATCCGACGAAAGCAATAATTGGGGAATCATTAATTTTGCCGTCAGATCGGCCACCTCGCGTCCAAAAATCACTTCGCTTGAACCAAACTCCGGGCCCTCGGGAACAAGAGTAGTTATCACCGGCACAGATTTGATTTTAACCGGTCAAATAGTGTCAGTAAAATTTGGGACGACGCAGGCCGAAGTTCCGTTTGGCACAAGCAATAGCACTCATACCGTTGTTCCAAATCTTTCTCCCGGTACTTATGCGGTTACTGTTCAAGTCGGGCCCTACACGACCAATGCTTTG
>JAUYKH010000035.1 GCA_030700065.1 bacterium
TTGTCGAAATCTATTTTTCCGCCCACAGGCTCCGCAGCGCGCAGGCTTTTTGCCTTGAGTTGTGAGCGCAGGGAGCTTTCAAAATAGCCGAAAAGGTCAACCGTATGGATTTTCCATTGTTCTCCATAGTAGAGCGCGGGGTTCTCGAATCCGGCCAAAGCCACGGCAGTATCATGCACGCTGAAATCCAATGAGCGGTTCATCTTTCCGATTACCTGGCCGGCTTTGACCGGGATTGTTGGTGTCTTGTTATTATCAGGGCCGTGGTCGCCTTCCCAGCTTTTGCCCGGCCCCAAATCGCCGGTTATTGCCAGAATTTCCGGCGCAAGCTCGTGGACATGGATGTAGATGGTTGATACGGTGCACGAGTGCCAGATGATGATTCGGTAGTCGTTGGGCTTGCCAAAGGCGCCGATGCTTACGATATGGCCGTCAGCCGGCGCGCGCAGATCGCTTATGGCCGGCTGGTGGTTTGCGCTGTTTGCGATGTAGCCGTGGTCAGTGGGCGTAACATGGCCCGCGGCAACCTTGCCCATGGGCTCAATGTGGTATATCTCGGAAACAGGAACCGGCGAGCTGGTGAATGTTATGTCCGTGCCCGAACATGTGGAAGGGGGCTTCCATCCGGCCGCGCTTATGGGATATGACGGCTTTTGGGGTTGGCTGTTTTGGTAGCCGTTTTCAGCTTCCAGGCTCGCGAGGTCTTTGTTGGTTATGCCGAGCCCCTGGGTCCGCATAACATCAAAAGCGTCTTGCGGCCGGCCCAGGTAGTGCATGCGTCGGGTATCCGGATGCACGTAGTATGCTCTGCCGGCATCTTCCACTTTTAACAATATAAGCCCGCGCAAGCGGGAAGGGGCATACATGCCGAAATTTTCAAAATCATTGTTGGATATCCCGAGCGAGAGCTCGCGCATAATGCGGAACGCATCATCGGGCCGGCCGAGGTAGTATCGCTTGAAGGTTTTGGGATATATGTACCACCCTTCGCCGTTTGCCTCCACCTGCAGCAGGATTTTGCCGGACAGCCGCTGCCCTAGCGCGCTTGCGGCGCGCGCTTCGCCGGTAAAGAGCGTTGCCGCCAGCAGAAAGGCGAGCAGCGCATAGTGTTTTGTTTTCACATATGCTTATTTAAAGTTTCTATTGGCGGGGACGATGTCTGGAACTTTGAACCCAAACAGCGGTTCAAATTCGAGGATCTTGATAAAAGTATACAGAAATTACGAGCTATGTTCAAGCAACACCCGCAATATGATCCCACTGCCTTGCGCGATGATTAATATCGCGTAAATTAATTTTTCGCATTAGTTCATCACCCTCTTTTTTTTCAAAGAAAAATGCCATTGTGGATAAATTAGTTTCTTTTTATATGGGTATCATACTATAATATACATATGGCAAGCAACCAAATTTTTAAAGCAGTATATTTTTCTGACCACAAAGAAACAAGCCCAAAAGCAAAGGGTGTTGTTTTGGCTTTTGGTGAGAGAAACCTAGATTTGTACAAAAGCGTAGCTGATTTTGGTAGTAATGAGTTACGCAACTTACTTGGAACCGAGTCTTATTTTGAGCTAGAGCAACGCGCGCAACAGGAGGGACTGCCGATAAATACTTACTGCCTTTGGTATTTGCGGAAAAATCTTGGCGCGGAAGAAGTAAAACCGAAGACAGTAAAGAGTGACGAAAGGGCAATCTCCAACTTTATAAATCAGGTCATTAAGGGAGATTGCTTGGAAGTAATGAAAGAAATTCCAGCAAAATCAATAGATATGATTTTATGTGATTTGCCATACGGCACTACGCAAAATCACTGGGACAGCGTTATCCCTATTGACCAACTTTGGAATCACTACGAGCGTATTATAAAAGATAAGGGTGTTATTGCTCTTACGGGGCAAGGGCTTTTTACGGCGAATCTGATGTTATCTAATCCGAGACTGTTTAAATATAAAATCACTTGGGTCAAGTCAAAACCAACCAATTTTTTAAACGCAAAGAAACAACCACTTCGCAAGCATGAAGATATTTGCATTTTTTATAAAAGCCAGCCCGCTTATAATCCACAAATGACCTACGGCGAACCCTACAACAAAGGTTTTAGGAAAGATCAATTTACCGGAAGTTATGGTGATTTCAAAACTGTTGAGGTAAAAAGCAATGGCGAGAGATACCCTACTGATGTGGTCTATTTCAAAACTGCCGAGAGTGAAGGTGAAGTTTATCATCCAACACAAAAACCAGTGGAACTCGGCCGGTACCTCATTCGCACCTTCACAAAAGAAGGGGAGGTTATTCTAGATAACACTTGCGGCAGCGGAAGCTTTCTTGTTTCGGCAGTTTTGGAAGGCAGAAAATTTATTGGAATTGAAAAAAACCAAGATGTTTACCTATTCAAGAAACATAAAGTGGATTATATCGAGGTTTCCAAAAAGCGTATCAAGGAAGCTGAAGCTCAATACAGGGTACAGAACAACAAACTAAAGCTATTTTAGATTCCACTATAAGGCTCCTCTTGGAGCACTTGTCGCGCTTTTTCAATTTCACTATCAGTTAGTGCACCTTTTCCCTTAAGCCAATTTAGAAGATGAAAATATTGGTTCGCGTGTAAAATGGGTTTGACGATTTTAGCTAGGCCAGTTTCTTTCTGAACAAAGGCAAGATGTTTTTCCGAAAGTACACCGCGACCAATGAGGTCGTAGGCGATTCTCACGGCATCAACGGAGGTTAAATTTAGATCGCCTTTGTGGTTTCTATCTTTCTCAACGTCTGGCGGATCAATGCTCAATAAATCCTCAACTGTCTCCAATCCGTTTAGATTGCGGTTATAATACTCTATTTCTTGTCCGCGATAGGTAAACCATGTTCTTCCTTGTTCGGTAAGAGAACCGCGTGGTAAGTAAACGCCTTCGTTCGCTACTCTTTCTTTTGACACCCAGCCACAGATGTAAAGTATCCATTTCCTTTGCCTGGTTGTACCCGGAAGCTCTCTTTTGCTGGGAGTTTCGAGGTGAGTCATAACATACATGTCGGTGTCCAATCTTTCGTCATGCATCTGTCGCGCAAAAAAATTATGTTTCGCTTCTCTTGCAATGCCATCACTACTTTCGTATTCTTCTTTGAATGGTAATGCGCCACCGCGACATTTAACATCAACTTTTATCCCAGAGGGAAGTAGAAGGTCATATCCCAAAGGATGATCCTCGGGATTTATTTCTGGCATACCTAGCTTATTCCGTATAACCATTTCTGCAAGCGCACCAAATCCTTGCTCGGCTGGGCTTCCTCGTTCTGCGCCGGTTCTGTTTTGATTTGCAGTAATATACTCTGCTGCTTTTTGCCGCAACTGAAAACCAAGCTCATCGATGAGCTTTATGATAATTGGTTTGGGATGATGATATTTATACATGGTTCAAACTTGGTAATCTGGCGGTGGGGGTGGGATTCGAACCCACGAGGACCTTGCGGCCCCAATAGTTTTCAAGACTATCGCATTCGACCACTCTGCCACCCCACCGCGTATTGATAAAATATCACTTTAAAGGTGTTTTGTCCATTGAACTATTGATTTTTTATGCGGTTTGTTATAGTATTCTATCGTCGTCGCAAAGTGCGGATGACTAAGGTATTTTGCAAATTTCTGCTTGGGCCGAGGCATACTCGCCGAGGTTAAGCGGAAATTTGAAAGGAGTAGGCGGGCGAAGGGTGAAGCGGATTCCGTGTACTCACGGGAAACGCGCAACCCAAAGCCCGACTACGACGCGGGGGGACGTAGCTCAGTTGGTTAGAGCGCTTCCCTGTCACGGAAGAGGTCGCCGGTTCGAGCCCGGTCGTCCCCGCCACCAAAGAATCGCCAAGAGGCGGTTTTTTGTTTGCAAAGTTGACGTTTTCATATTTTTCAAATATGATACAAGCACTATGAGCTTTGAGGAAATTCGTAAAAAAATAACTCCCATTTTAAAAAATCGTGGCGCTGAATACGCGGCTGTTTTTGGCAGTGCGGCTCGGGGCGAAGCAAAGCCGGGTAGCGACGTGGATGTCTTGGTGCGGTTTGGCGGCGATATCTCTCTGTTGGACCACATCGGCATTGCCTATGAGCTGGGCGATACCATCGGCCGGAACGTGGATCTCATTACCGAGCAAAGCTTGAGTAAACACGTGGCTCCCAACGTGAAAAAAGATTTAAAAGTTTTGTATGGGACAGGGCAACGACAAGATTTATTGTAAGCACATATGGAAAGCTGTTAGCGAGGACGTGCCTGAACTGAAAAAGGTCATTTCTGAAATAATCAAAGAGATTGAAGTATGAAATACCACATCCCGCCATTCAAAAAATCGTCCGCCAAACCGGCTGGGCGGTTTTTTGTGTGTATCGCAAAAATGGTATACTATACAGGTAACCTTTTTGTGGGTGCTCCGTATCATTCAATGTGCGGATAACCATTAATTAAAAAACACATGGAGTTTCTTAAGCAGTTTGACGTTAAAACATCCACCCTTTTTAAAATGGCCGGATTGGCGCTGGTCGGCATTATCCTCATAGCGCTTATGTTCAACATGATAGCCTCTTCGTTTACCGCGGTAAGCAGGGACGCATCGCCGCAGGCAATGTATTACGGCGAAGGGGGCATGGATTTTGACAGCGCGTACTCAACCAAAGAAGCGCTTTCGTCCCGCAACATTGTGCCGCCCCGGCCCGATTCTCCGGCAGGGGATGATGCCGAGGAATACGAGGTAACAGACTACTATGCCACCATAGAGACCCGCAAGCTGGATGAAACATGCGGCCGCATTACCGCGCTCAAGTCGTTTGAGTATATCATCTTTGAAAGCTCCAATGAGTATGACCAGGGGTGCTCGTATTCATTCAAAGTCAAAAATGATAATGTTGCGCAGGTGCTGGAGCTTATAGAAGATCTGAACCCGGAAAACCTTACGCAGAATACATACACCATAAAGCGCCAGATAGATGATTACACAAGCGAAGTTGATGTCTTGGAGAAAAAGCGCGATTCCATAGACGAGACCCTGGCAAACGCGGTTTCCGCGTACGACGAGATTGCGGCGCTCGCAACCCGCGCCCAGGATGTGGAAAGCCTTGCCAAAATCATTGATTCAAAAATCAACCTTATTGAGCGCTTGACTCAGGAGCGCATAAACATTAATGATCAGTTGGATCGCTTAAACCGCGCAAAGGCGGATCAGCTGGACCGGCTTGAGTACACATTCTTTAACGTAAGCATCTACGAGAGCAAGTACGTGGATGGAAAAGAGATTAAAGATTCCTGGAAAATGGCAATACAACAGTTTGTGCGCGATGTAAATGATATTTTGCAGGATGTTACCATTAACCTGGTGAATATCGCGCTCCGTGTCGGATTGTTCGTGATCTACTTCTTTATCCTCCTGCTTGCGGCAAAGTACGGCTGGCGCGCGGCCAAGTACCTTTGGGAGCGGTAGGGGCGCCTCATCAATCCATACCAAAACACCC
>JAUYKH010000012.1 GCA_030700065.1 bacterium
AAATTTTCGAAATTCGCGCGCCGGCCGGTCGCGACCAAAACCTCCCGCGCCTCAAAAGATTCACTCTTCCCTCCAGCCTTTATATTAACAACCTTGCCCGAGCCAAGTTTATGGACTGACTCAATCTCGCAGCTTGTGACAATTTTCACTCCCCTTCCCTCCAAATCTTTTCGGACATACTCCGCGACTTCCCGATCTTCCCTTTGCAAAATCTGGTCATTGCGCTGGAGCAGGGTGACGGCGACATCAAATCCTGAAAAAATTTGCGAGAATTCCGTGCCGATTGGCCCGCCGCCGATGATGATCACTGATTCGGGCAAAGCGTCCAATTTGACCGCGTCATCCGAGGCCCAAAATTCGGCGTCATTTAGGCCGTCGATCGGCGGAATAAATTCTTTCGACCCTGTGGCGATCACGATGTTTTCAGCGGAATATTTTTTCCCCTCAATTTCAAGTTCGTGATCAGAGACAAAACTCGCCCTCCCCCACAGAAGGTCTATTCCTGCATTGCGCAAGTTTTTCTCAATTCGCGAACCAGTCAGCTGCGCTACCACATCCTCGCGGTACTTCGCGACCTCCTTGAAATCAAATCTCGGGTTGTCAGCGTGGATGCCAAACTGTCCCGACTCTTTGGCCATCTTGTAGACTTGCGCCGCCTTGAGAAGCGCCTTGGTTGGCACGCAGGCATAGTTGGGACAATGCCCGCCAAGCTTATCTTTGAACTCCTCGACAATTGCCACCCGGTGTCCGGCTTTCTTGGCGACAAACGCGGCCGATCCGCCGGCCGACCCGGATCCGATACAAATCAAATCATAATCGTATTTGGACATAGTTTATTTTTGTTTCCTTAACATTCCATAATTGATATCAGTTTAACAAATTATACGAAATTAAAAAAGCCTGGGTCCATATTTCAGCACCCAGGCTTCGTAAAAATTTCGGAAAGACGCTTCCACCTACGGGGCCTCCTCTTCATCGCGTTTCCGGCTCAACCACGCCATACGCCCGCCGAAACTCCGCTCCTCGGGCGTAAACTGGTGGGCGTTGCCCCGATCATGGGAGGCTCGACCCCCCTTATAACCGGCGGCTCGTGCATCTTCGCTGGTAAAACGATGAGCCCTGCCGGCCGCGTGAACAGTCTTCCCTCCCTTGCTGGAAACTTCCCGCCTCCTTTCCTTGCTCATTAATGCAAACCCGCGTTTGGTATTCATCAGGCCCTCCTTAAACAGTTCGACTCTCGAATATAATAGACTATCTGGATTTGCAAATCAACTCCAAAAATTTGAAATAACTTTTACAACACGGCCAATTTTTTATATAATTAAGAACAATGCTGGGGGAGTAGTTCAGTGGTAGAACATCGGTCTCCAAAACCGATGACGAAGGTCCGATTCCTTCCTCCCCTGCCACAAGGCCACAAGCGACAGCGTGACTTGCCCTGATTTGTAATTTTCCTGCAATACTGTACAATAGGGATTAGCGTAGATTTTTAATTAATAACCAGCTATGGCCAAAATGAGCAAGTCTCAATTGATGAGCTCCTTGTCAGAAGCCACGGGGATGAGCAAAAAAGACGTCTCGTCCTTCATGGACAAGATGGTCGAGCTCGCCTACAAAGAGGTGAAAGCAAACGGCGAATTCGTCCTCCCGGGCATCGGCAAGCTCGTCAAAGTGCAACGCGCCGAGCGAATGGGGCGCAATCCGGCTACCGGCGAGCAGATCAAAATTCCGGCCAAAAAGGTCGTGAAATTCCGCGTTGCCAAGGCAGCCAAAGAAGCCGTCCTGTAAATTCAGGATCTTCTGACAGATCAAAAACCCCCGCTGATAAGAGCGGGGATTTTTGTTATTGGGTCAAAAATAATCTCCACATTCCAACCGAAGCTGAAATGTGGAGACAGAACGGAAAAGCCGAAGTGACCGAAACCCCAGAAGGGCAAAATCACAAAGCGTCCCAGAACTAGTCGGAGAACCGCAGAAACCGATCACGGGGGTAGAAGTAGCCGACGAGCGAGCGGAGACCCAGTTTCCATCCCCCGCCACACCTATTCCAGTAAAAGTAAGCCACGCTAGCGTCGCCGCCCTCGTCGTCCAACTCAGTACACGGCATGACGAAGTTGTGCTTCTTGACACCGGACTCGACAGGAAAAATTATTTTTCCCTTTTTCTGGGCTTCCAGCAAACCGGCCGCAAGACCCAAACTGCCGATAGCACCGAGCTCTAGTGCTCGCTTCGTCATGATCTCACCGCTGACGTATATCTCAGGCGCTTTGACGAAACAGCCGGATAAATAATTGAGCTTGGCGAGCTCGACTCGGCCTTCAAGCCTGTCTTTTCTGACTCCCCATCCCTCCGGAACAAGGCCGGTGTCCTGTGCTCGAATGGGAATAATGATGCCTAATGCCTTCCCAACTTGATCTGCAGATGGGGTCAATGACATTTTGGTACTCATTGGCGTCATCCTCCTTTTTCCTTGAATTTGCCTGCATAACCCGGCTTAAGGGATTATTTCTTCATTTCCTTATGAAGCGTATGTTTGCGCTCCCACTTGCAAAACTTCTTCAATTCCAGCAGTTCGGGAGTTGTTTTTTTATTTTTCGTGGTATTGTAATTGATTCTCTTACAAACCGTGCACTGCAATTTGATGAGGTTTTCTTGGGGCATTTATCTTGCTTTCAATTTAATTATTATCCAAAGCCGTTGGTCGGAATTGAACCGACGACCTACTCCTTACCATGGAGTTGCTCTACCAACTGAGCTACAACGGCACACAATAAATTATAGTTATAAAAAAATTGGCGGTCAACCCGCATCCGCCAAATTATGGATTCCCCGCCTCACCGGCTGGCGGGCAAATTCTAAATTCTATTTGACTTCCGCGTACTGCTTGGTTACCCAGCCGTTCCTGGTCTCGTCGAGCTTGATCTGGTACCAGCCCACCGCCTCGTCCGCGATAATCAATTCGTAGGACTCGCCCGGATTGACTTGCCCGATTTTTTCAAAATTTGTTCCCGGCCCCAGCCGAACATTCAAATATCCAGTTGGCGTGTCAAGCACGCTGACCATCTGTTTCTCCACTTTCGGTTCCGTACTTTGGGTTTCCGGGGCGGAAGGGGTATCCGAGCTCGTGGTCGGTGCTTCGTTCGGCACGATTATTTCCGGCATTCCAGCAGACGGGACTGGTGATTTGTAATAGATATACCCGAATACGGCGCCGACTATAAATAGCCCGACGGCCATAATGATATAAAACGTTTTTGACGAACCGGCGCGCTTCAAATCCCTTAGCTTGGGGTCTAGAAGCCTATGCTCACTGATTCTGTGGATATTGATGTCTGTCTTTTTTCGAACTTTATTGGGGGGCATTTCAATAACAATAATATCTAATTTTAGTTTATCCTATGTTTGTCAAACTTTCAACCTACTGGGTCAACGGCAGTGTGAAAAAAAATCTCGTTCCCTTCCCCTCCAGAGATTCAAAACCAATCTTCCCGTCCATGGCCTCGACAAGGGACTTGGCGATAAATAAGCCCAAACCCGTGCCGTCCGGAGTAACTTTTATAACATTGTCGCCGCGGAAAAATTTCTTGAATATCTTGGAATAATCAGCCTTTGAAATCCCCACTCCCGAATCTTCTACGGAAATGAGCAGGTCATTAGGTTTTCGTTCCACCGAGAGGCGAACCTTTCCCGCCGCCCCGGTGTACTTGATGGAATTTGAAAGCAAATTTACCACAATCCGCTTGAGTTTTTCCTGGTCGGTCTCAATCTCAGGCAGCGGCCCGTTGATTATCTCAAAATTAATGATCACCTTGCTGACTCGGATCAGGGTTTCCAGGTTGTCAATCACTTCTTCAATGACTTTTTCCACGCGCGTCGGGCGAAACTCCAAATGGATTTGCCCCTCCTGGATGCGGGAGACATCGAGGAGGTCATTCACAAGGTTGATCGCGCGCTCATTCGACCGATACATTTCTTCCAAGTACTCCCGCTGTTTCGCGTTCAACTTTCCGTACCTTTCCGACAATAAAATTTCCGTGTACCACTTGACCGCGGACAAAGGGGTGCGCAGCTGATGGCTGGCCAGGGTCACAAAATCCGACTGGATAGTGTCAATGTTTACCTTTTCTCTTTTACCCAAAATATTTCTGAATTTCATACCGGTATTGTGAAATAAAATGTTGTTCCCTTGCCTTCCTCCGAAAATACCCCGACCTGTCCCCCGTGCGCCTCCACCACCCCCTTGACGATGACGAGACCCAGGCCCGTCCCCTTCTTTTCACTCTTCATCGCCGTCGAAAGTTGCTGAAATTTATTAAAAAGCTTGCCAATTTCCCGCGCCGGGATTCCAACGCCCGAATCCGAAACGCTGACCACGACCGCGTCAATCGCGCATACCGCTCCGGCCTTGAGTCCCTGCCAGGGGAGTCCGAAATTAGCGGCCTGCTGGGGAAGGTCCTGGGATTTCTTGCAGAAAAAAGCGGCGACCATGACCTCCCCGCCCGGGAGGGAAAATTTGATGGCATTGCTCAAGAGATTATTGAGCACTTGGCCGATTTTGTTTTCATCAAACTGCAGTGTTTGCGGCATCTCCGGAAGAACTTTGTATTGCAGAGTTATCTTGTTTTCTTGGGCGAGAGCGTTCAGTGATTTGATCCGCTGCTCGATTGTGTGCCGCAAGTCGCCCGGCCTCTTGAAAATTTCAAATTTTCCGGATTCAAGTTTCGAAACATCCAGAAGATCATTGACCAACTCAAGCATGGAATTGCTGTTGTTGCTGATGAGCTCAACAAACTCTTTGTATTTCTTCTCTTCATTCTTTACCTTGTCAGTTGTGAGGAGCGAAGCGATGCTGCGGATCCCGGTCAGTGGCGAACGAAGCTCGTGCACCATCATGGACGTAAAATCTTCCCGCATTTTTTCCAGCTCCTTGTCATGGGTAATATCGTGAAACAAAACGACGCTGCCGAGCATCAGCCCTTTTCTGTCCTTGACCGGGCTTATCAAAATTTGCAGAAAATGTTCGTCAATCTCGATCTCCTGCTCCACAATCAACTTGTCTTTTCGGCGGCTTTCCTCGATTTTTGTCCGCAAATCGAAATGTTCGGACAAGGTGTCCAAAACATCAAAAATCGTCGGCTCTGGGACGGTGATGCCGAGCATGGCGAGAGTTTGCGGATTCACGACGATCAATCGATTCTGGTTGTCCACCATTAGGACACCGTCCGCCATGCTCGCCACCATCGCGTTCAGCTTTCCTTTTTCGACCTCGAGGACTGTCTCAAGTTTCGAAACCGCCTCGGAGGCCTGGTTCATTATCGTATACAATATTTCGACCTCTTCGCTCGTTTTGTACATATCGGGCTTGGTCGCCGCGACCGTAAAAATGCCGGCAGGACGGTTGTTGATGACAATCGGGACGTTGAAAAGCGATTCGACCTTGGCCGGATTTGCAGGATCCGTCACGACCCCGGAAATGCTTTCGTCAATATCATCGGCAGAATAGACCTCGTCGAAAAGAGCGGAAAAGGATTTGAGCATTCGCGTTTTGACTTCCGCCACAAATGACTTGCTGACCGGTTCGGCCAGAGCGACATTAAAAATCAGCCGGCCGTCCTCGTTCGGCAGCATATAAGCCACTATGGAATACGGGAGAAGTTTTCCCAGACTGCCGCGGATGATATCAATTATTTTTTGGACATTGAGCGAATAGCCGATCCGCTCCCCCAGCTCGCGCAGGATCGAGAGCTCGTACATCCGCCGTTTCATCTGGTTTTCCCGAACGAAGAGTTTCCCGCGGGTCCGGCGATACTCAAACCAAAAAATTATCAGGACCAGACCTGAAAAAATTGTCGCCGCCCAGTAAACATCCTGGGGGCTTGTATCGAATGCCGTTAAGTCCACGAAATTATTTTTGGTTTCTGCTTAAAAAGGGCTACTGGATTTTGGTGAATTTCGAGAAACCGATTCCGGAAAATAGAAGGCCTAAAAGCAAAATTATATTGTGAAACAAATCAGCGTTTGCCCCCCCGCTTAGAGGGCTGATGAAGCTCAGGTTCCCCAGGACCCGGTCCAGACTCTCCAGCGAGAAAAGGATCATTCCCAGGCCGAGCCAGCGCAGGCCGTTTCCGACAATCCCTCCGTACGTTTTCGCGGTGCGCCAAAGATTATAGACCCCGCCGATGACGATGATAATAACAAACGCTCGGACCAACAACTGCCAGATGTTTGCTTCCATTTTTTATTTCAAATTAAGTTTTATTTCCGGATATTTTGCGAAAACCGGGTTGAGGATATTTTTTACAATCTCCCCCGATAGAGCCACATACTGCTGAACAAGCTCCTGCAAGATCTCCTGCGGATCGCCGGACAGGGAATTGACTTCGCCTTTATCGCCGACCTTGAGTCCGGAAACGCCGTTTGCTTTCCTGACCGCGATATCAACGCCCAAAATATCGATCTGCTTGCGGATTATTTCCGTAATTAAATTTTTGTAATCTTCTTGAGAGTACATTATTGTTTCCGCGCTAGAACCATGCGGACCTTGTCGAGCAGGTCTTCAAGCTTGTAATTGGCCTTGACCAGATAATCCATCGCGCCGAGTGAAAGCGCCTCGGAGATCCGTTCATAATCCGAGAGGTTGGTCAGTATGACCACGGGGACATCGCGGGTCTCGCTGTCGCCTTTGAGTTTCTGGAGCATTTCCATACCGTCCATTTTTGGCATCAAGAGGTCGAGCAAAACCAGGTCTGGTTTGAAGCTTTTGACTTTTTCAAGCCCTTGCAGGCCGTCCATTGCCCCATCCACTTCGTATCCTCCGGTTAATAACTCTTCTTTGAGGGCGGCAAGGAGGATTTCTTCGTCCTCAACCACTAGGATTTTGGCTTTGTCTGCCATAATTTTGCTTGCCCCGTTGTGTCCGCCCGAGGCGGACTTCTACCGGGGTTTCCTTAAGGCTTAATAGTTTGTACATTAAATGTAGCATAATACCGCCGCCTTGGTCAAAGCGGGCCGGAAATGGCTTTGCTCTTGCATTGGAAATGCAAAAACTTCCCGAAGAGGAAGTTTTTGCAAAAGGGGCAACGACATGAAAGTTGGAGTGGTCCGCCTCCGGCGGAACACGCAAACTGTAGTGTCGATTGACCCGTGGGTGGTGAGGGATTCGAACCCCCGAAGGCCGAAGGCCGGCACGTTTACAGCGTGCTGCGTTTGACCACTTCGCTAACCACCCGCTTTAGCCACCTCCCGGGATCGAACCGGGGACCTACGGTTTACAAAACCGTTGCTCTACCAGCTGAGCTAAGGTGGCGCAAGCATTTTTGGGAACCCTTTTATTTTACTTTTATTTCGTTAAAATTTCAACTGCATTAGCTTCTCGCGAGCTGTGCTGTTGGTCGGTTCAAGAACAAGAATTTTCTCAAGAAAAGATTGGGCCTGCGCATGTTCCCCCTTTTTCACAAGCGCTTCCGAAAGCATCATGAGATATCGCGTGTTTTCGCCGTCCAAATCCGCCGCCCTGCGATAGTTCAAAATGGCCTCTTCGAGATGTCCTTGCGCTTCCAGTGCTTGGCCGAGATTCAGATAATATCCGGGGTTCCGAGGAGCAAGCGCGATTGCCTGCTCATGGGCCTCGGCCGCGGGAACGTATTTTTTTGTGCCGTGATAAGCCTGGCCAAGATGAGAATAGTAGCCATCATTATCAGGGTGGCGCTTGATGAGAAATTTATAAGTTTCGACAGCTTCTTTGTATTTCCTCCCGGAAAGGTATAATTTTGCCAACCCAGCGTAAGCCGCCTCGTTATGCGGATCGTGTTTAATTACATTGATGAAATTTCTCTCGGCTTCCTCAAAATTTTCCTCCAATTTCCCCACTCTCAAAGCCTTTCTGCCTCCAAAGAAAAGCAGGCTGCTGGCCTTTGGAAAATGAAATCGGGAAAGAACCTTCGGGAAGCTCCGTAAATGCGGGTTCTTGGAAATTTCCTTCACCTCAAGAACAAAGTGCCAAAGCTGCTTTGCCACCCACCGGACCTCCGCTTGCAGCTTCGCGCCAATCGCTTCTTTGGATTCGAAAATATTCGGGAGGCCGGTTGCTCGCCCGAACACGATAACAATAATACCGACAATTGAAAGTATGATTAGAAGCTGGGGAATAAAAGTGAACACTATTATAGACCCCCTTTAATTTATTTTATTCGCCTAACACGTATCGGGTAAACCGCCGGATTTTGATGTTTTCGCCGATGATCGCGATCTTTTGATTGACAAGTTCCTGAATATTTATATCCTGGTCTTTCACGAATGGCTGTTCGAGCAGACAAACTTCCTGGTAGTATTTTTCTACCCGGCCCTCGACTATCTTCTTGGTGATTTCCCCGCTTTTTCCCTCACTCTTGGCGGCTTCAGCGTAGATTTCTTTTTCTTTCTCAACCACTTCCGAGGGAACCTCCTGCCGGCTTACGTACAAGGGCGAGCTGGCCGCGACATGCAGGGCGATATCATGGACCAAGTTTTTAAACTCGGCGCTTCTGGCCACAAAATCCGTCTCGCAATTCACTTCCAATATCACACCTATCCTGCCCAGCCCATGAATATAGGCATCGATGATGCCCTGCCCCACGGCGCGAGCCGTTTTTCTTCCAGCGCGCAATTGGCCCTTTTTTCGTAAAATATCAAGAGCGCGGTCCGTGTCCCCGCCCGCTTCAGATAACGCGCTTTTGGCCTCCATCATTCCCGCGCCCGTCTTTTCCCGCAGGTTCTTTACGTCGCTGGCTGTAATCTTGCTACTCATTCGCTTTCTTCTCCTCGATAGGCGGAGCGGCTTGCTGACTCTTTCCTTCGTTGATTGCTTCCGCAAAAATATTTGCCATAAGCGCTATGGCCTTAATCGCGTCATCATTCGAAGGGACCGGATAGTCAATATCCTCAATATCCGAATTGGTATCCACCAATCCAACCACTTTTATCTTCATTTTCTTCGCTTCTTTGACCGCGATTTTGTCGTGATTCACATCAACCGCGAAAATTGCTTCCGGCAATTTTTTTATGGTCTTGATGCCCTCGAATAAATTTTCGAGCTTCAGGATCTCTCTTTGGATCAAAAGCCTCTCCTTTTTGATATATTTTATTTCAAAATCCGGAGCGGCCGCGAGCTTCTGCAGCTTCTCCAGTTTCTTGATCGTTTTCTGGATGGTTTTGTAATTCGTGAATGTTCCGCCCAGCCAACGAATTGTCACAAACGGCATTCCGCACATTTGCGCGGCTTTTTTTACTTCATCCTTCGCCTGGCGCTTCGTCCCGATAAACAAGACTGTTCCGCCCCGACTGGCTATATCCTTGACGAAGTCGAGTGCGGCGCGCAATTTCTCCAATGTCTTCTCCAGGTTGATGACATGGATTTTATTGCGGGTCGTAAAAATAAACGGCTTCATTTTGGGATTCCACCTGGAAGACAGGTGACCAAAATGCACCCCCGCCGTCAATAATTCTTCTATTGTTGGATACTGCATTGTTTTCCCTTTTTATCCTCTCCCTTCGTCTCTTTACTTCCAGAGTTTGAATTTCTCTCGAGAACTTCAAACCAGGGCGGAAATAATCAGAAGGGATGTGAATTAATGTTCTTAACGGGATTATAGCAATGGTAAATACAAAACACAACCCTCTTGCTTATTGTTCGTTTTGCTGTTATAATTCCTTTACTTTATGAAAAAAGATATTCATCCAACCTATTATGCTGATGCGCGGGTGATTTGCGCCTGCGGCAAGACTTTTCCCACCGGCAGTACCAAACAGGAACTGCGAGTGGAAATTTGCTCGAACTGTCATCCGTTTTTCACCGGCAAGCAAAAGCTGGTGGATACTGCGGGTATGGTTGAAAAATTCAAGAAACGCGCGGCCAGGGCAACCGGCGAAACAAAACGCGTTACCAAGAAACAAAAACTCGTGAACAAGCAAGCCAAACGAGAAGCCAAAAAAGTAGAGAAGTAAATTTCTGTCATTCCCGCGAAAGCGAGAATCCAGACTGGATCCCCAGGACCTGGGTCGGGGATGACTTTCTGATAACATGGACAAACAATATCAGTCTATTCTCGACGAGCATGCCAAGCTTGAGCAGGAACTCGCCGGTACCTCGGACCCGCAGAAGCTCAAACACTTAGGCAAAAGGCAAAAAGAGATCGCGGCAATGGCAGAGCGGACAAAATCTCTCCTGGCTGTTGAAAGGCAAATCGCGGAAAACGAGGAACTGGCGAAAGACCAGGGGGAGATCGCCGACCTGGCGAGGGCGGAGCTCCCCCGGCTCGCGGCAACAAAAGCCCGGCTCGAAAATGAGCTGCGGGTTTTGATGTTGCCCCAAGATCCTCTCGACGAGAAAAATATCATTATGGAAATCCGGGCTGGAGCGGGCGGTGATGAAGCCGCGCTTTTCGCGGCCGAACTTTTTCGGATGTATCAAAAATACGCGGAATCGAAACGCTGGAAAGCGAAGCTTGTCTCTGCAAACCGAATCGGTATTGGCGGCTACAAAGAAGTGATATTTGAAATTACGGGGACGAAGGTCTACGGCAAGCTCAAGTACGAATCCGGCGTGCACCGCGTCCAACGCGTTCCCGAAACCGAGAAAACAGGCAGGGTCCACACCTCCACCGTAACTGTCGCGGTCCTTCCGGAAATTGAAGAAATTGATCTTAAAATCGACCCAAAGGATCTTAAAATCGAGGCATCAACATCCTCGGGCGCGGGCGGCCAGTCTGTGAATACGACATACTCGGCCATCAAAATCACTCATTTGCCGACGGGAATCACCGCCCAGTCACAGGACGAGCGAAGCCAGACGCAAAACCGAGAAAAAGCCATGCAGGTCATTCGCGCGCGCGTATTTGAACACGAACAGGAAAAAAAACAAAAAGAGCTTCGTGAAAAACGTCTTTCCCAAATCGGCACAGGCGATCGGTCGGAAAAAATCCGAACTTACAATTTTCCCCAAGATAGGATAACAGATCACCGGATCAACCAAAACTGGAATCAGATCTACACAATCATGGATGGCAATATCGAGCCTCTCGTTTCTGCTTTGACTGCGGAAGATCAGAAAAGATTGCTGGCGCAATGACCGTTGCGGATGCGTTTAAACTATATCCAAAAATTGAAACCGAGCTCCTCCTTGAACATGTTTTAAAGAAATCAAAAGAATATCTGCTCACCCGGCCGGAATATCGGCTCAATAATGTTCAAACAAAAAAACTCCACGAATTGGCAAAACGACGAAACAGGGGCGAACCCATCGCCTATCTTTTGGGTTTTAAATATTTTTACGGATTAAAATTTGGGGCTGACCGGCACGTCCTCATCCCCCGCCCGGAGACGGAATTGCTCGTCGAGCTGGCGCTGGAGGGAATCAAAAATGGAGAATGTAGAATAGAGAATGTGGTTGATGTGGGAACTGGCAGTGGAAACATAATAGTCAGTATTGCAAAGAGACTTGCGCGGTATGGTAGACTAGTCTACCATACTCCACGGCTATATGGCATTGATTCGTCAAACAAAGCCCTGGCCGTTGCCAGGGAAAACGCAGAATTTCACGGGGTCTCAAAAAAAATCGAGTTTCGAAAAGGGAATTTAATTGAAAATTTAAAATTAAAAATTGAAAATTGCTTGCTGACAGCCAACCTCCCGTATCTCACCCCTGCCCAATACCGATCGAATCCTGATCTTCGATTCGAACCGAAGCAGGCGCTCGTCGGGGGCAAGGATGGACTCAAACATTACCGAGAGTTATTCAAACAGATATCGAAATTCCATATTCGAAATTCCATATTCCTTTTTGAACTCGATCCCTCGCAGAGAACAAAACTAAAATCTTTGGCCAAAAAATACTTAGACAATTGCAAAATCGAATTCTACAAGGACCTGGCTGGCCGCGACCGGGTTTGCCAGATTACGACAATGTGCTAATATAGAAAAAAGCATTCTATGCTCAACAATTTTCCCATGGGTCTAACCTTTGATGACGTACTGCTGGAGCCGCAAGAGTCGGCAGTAATTCGCAGCGAGGTGGACCTTTCTTCTTTTGTAACCAAAAAAATTAAGCTCCAGATTCCAATTCTGGCCGCGGCCATGGACACGGTAAGCGAGGCCCTGATGGCCATTGCCTTGGGCCGTTTGGGGGGCCTGGCGGTACTGCATCGCAACTGTTCAGTTGAGGAACAGTTGGCCATGGTCAGGAAAGTGAAAAAAAACAAACTCCTCTCCTCGGCGGCAGTCGGGCCGGGTGATCTACAGAGAGCACTCGCCTTAGACAAAGCCGGCATAGACATCATCGTCGTGGATACGGCCCACGCCCACAACCTGCGGGCCTTGAAAAGCGCGAAGGAAATCAAGAAATCAGTCAGGGCCCAGATAGTTGTCGGAAATATCGGGACAAAGGAAGCGGCTATGGAGCTTGTCAAATTCGCTGACGCAATCAAAGTCGGGGTCGGGCCCGGCTCGATTTGTACCACAAGGGTCGTCGCGGGCATCGGCGTTCCCCAACTCACCGCCATATTAAACGTTGTTGAGGTCGCAAAGAAAAAAGGCATTCCCGTAATCGCCGACGGCGGCATCAGATATTCGGGCGACGCGGTGAAGGCATTGGCCGCGGGTGCGCAGGCGGTCATGCTCGGCTCTATGCTTGCCGGTACCAAAGAAGCCCCGGGCAGGGTTATCAAATATAACGGCGAACTGGTCAAAGCGTACCGCGGCATGGGCAGTTTCGGGGCAATGCAGGGCGGCCGATCGACTGACCGCTATTTTCAAAAAAACGCCAAGACGTACATCCCGGAAGGCGTTGAGGGTATTACTCCCTACAAGGGGCTGGTAAAAGACGTCGTCGAACAAATTACGGGCGGCATGAAAAGCGGCATGGGCTATATCGGCGCTAAAACAATCGCTGACATGCCGAAATGCGCCAGATTCATTCGCATCACCAACGCGGGGCTTCGTGAATCGCATCCGCATACCATCACCATCAATAAAAAAGCGCCAAACTACTAAACAATGCCGGCAAAAACAACAACTCCCCGGGCTGAACTCCACGCGCACCTCGGTTCATCCGTAGATCCGGCCATCCTCTGGGACATCGCCCATCGCCAAGGAATCAGACTTCCTTCAAAAAACTACTGGAATTTTGAGGACATGATTACCATGTCGGGCAATGAGCGAAACCGCAATCTCGACGAACTGCACAACAACTATTTCTACTGGACCGAACTCATCCAATCCTCGCCGGAAGCAATTTTGGAATCTATCAAATCGGTCTTTGGCGGCGGTTACCGAAAATGCAATATCGTCCTCCAAGAGCTCCGTTTCAATCCGATGTTTCGAAATCGCGGCGGCGAACGGGATTTGGATCATATCATCATGGCGGGCATCTGGGGGCTGGACCAGGCAACGCTTGAATACCCGATGGTCAAGGGCGGCCTGATCTTGATGGTGGAACGAACGCAACCGCTTAACCTGGGAAAAATCATTTTCACCAAGGCGATAAAATACAAAAACAGAGGTATCATCGGCGTGGACATCGCCGGTCCGCAAAGAAAATCATTTTCTATGAAGAAATACGTTTCACTTTTTCAAGAAGCC
Source organism: bacterium (assembly GCA_030700065.1). GTDB lineage: Bacteria > Patescibacteriota > Doudnabacteria > UBA920 > 2-01-FULL-46-14 > JAUYKH01. The sequence goes on from JAUYKH010000012.1 coordinate 13,612, forward strand.
AAAAAAGCCGGCCTCGGCATAACCATCCATACCGGAGAAGAGGGTTCACTAGCGGAAATGCGATACGTCGTCGCAAAAATCAAGCCTCATCGAATCGGTCACGGCGTGATGTGCGTAAAGGACCTGGCATTGATGCGCGAATTAGTAAAAAACGATATTACCCTAGAAACTTGCCCAACTTCGAATTTGCGAAACAGCATCGCAAAAAACGTCGGGGAGTTAAAAAATATTTATAAGACACTTTTGAAAAATAAAGTAAAATTTACAATAAACACTGACGGGCCGGAGATGTACCGTACCAATATCCACAAAGAGCAGGAGTTTTTGAAAAAATCAGGCATCCTGACGGCGGGACAAATCGCCCAGTGCACCAAATGGGCTTTTGAGGCCTCGTTTATCAAATGATCTACGTACTAGATTTTGGGTCCCAGTACTCCCATTTGATCACCAGACGAATCAGAGAGCTTAATGTTTATGCGGAATTGGTCCCGCATAATTTTGCGCTTGACAAATTAAGAACCGCAAAGGGGGTAATCCTCTCTGGCGGCCCACAAAATTTGTCTGATTCCCGCGCGCTTCGCGTGGACAAAAAAATTTTTAATCTGGGCATCCCGATCCTGGGTATCTGCTACGGCATGCAGCTGGCGGCTTTTGAACTGGGCGGCACGGTCCGGGCTGGCCAAAAACGGGAATACGGGCCGACCGAGATCAAAATTGGCAAACCTACCAAACTTTTCCGCGGCCTCAAACCAAAACAACTTACTTGGATGTCCCATGGCGACCAGGTCACCAAGCTCCCGAGAGGGTTTGGAATAATAGCGGGTTCATCCAACTGCCCAGTTGCCGCAATGGCCGATGAGACAAACAGAATTTATGGACTGCAATTTCATCCCGAAGTCGTTCATACGAAAAACGGGATGGTAATGCTCAAAAACTTTATCAAAATTACAGGAGCAAAACCATCCTGGTCGATGAAGGATTTTCTTGAAAAAGAAATTGAAAAAATCAGAAAGCAAGTCGGCAAGGAAAAAACGGTATGCGCCCTCTCGGGCGGAGTGGATTCCGCGGTGGCGGCGAGTATTGTCCACAAAGCCGTTGGTAAGAATCTCATATGCGTCTATGTTGACACAGGGCTCATGCGTGAGGGCGAAACTGAAACAGTTGTCAAAACCTTCAAACAATACCAAAAAATTGACCTTCGCATTATATACGCGAAAAAAGAATTTTTGGCAAAATTAAAAAGCGTTTCTGATCCCGAAAAAAAGCGCAAGATCATCGGCGAGCTTTTTATCCGTATTTTTGAGCGGGAGGCAAAGAAACTTGGCGGCGTCAGCTGGCTCGTCCAAGGCACTCTTTATACCGACGCGATCACCTCGGGCGTAAGCGTTGGCAAAGCTACGGCTGTGATCAAATCACATCACAATGTCGGCGGATTGCCGGAGAAATTGGGATTTAAACTCATCGAACCTCTGCGCGAACTCTACAAAGACGAGGTGAGGAAAATTGGCAAGCTCCTGGGGCTTCCCGACGCGATTGTTCACCGCCAACCCTTTCCCGGTCCGGGTCTGGCCGTGCGCATCATCGACGAAGTTACCGAGGAGAAGCTGGACCTTCTCAAAAAAGCCGATCTGATCGTGCGCGAAGAGATCGAAAAAGCCGGACTTCATAAAAATATCCAACAATACTTTGCCATTCTGCCTTCAATCAAGTCCGTAGGCGTTCAAGGCGACGCGCGCACCTACGGCCATACGATTATCGTCAGGGCCGTAACCACGGCGGATTTTATGACCGCTCACTGGGCCAAAATCCCGCACGCGGTTCTGGAAAAAATTTCGGTGAGAATTACCAACGAAGTCTCGGGCGTGAATCGAGTCGTTTATGACATAACGTCAAAACCTCCCGGCACGGTGGAGTGGGAGTAAAAAATATCCCCAAAAGGTCTTCGCATAAAAAACATGCGATTTCCTTTTGGGGGGTTGTCAGTTTAACCATTCGCGATTGGCAAAGCGAGTTGTGACTCGACCGGTCTTTGATCCATCCATTCGAAAACCCGCATATCCTTCCGGATAATGGTTTCGTTCCGATCGGGACCGGTTGAGACGATTTTTACTGGCCTGCCGCAGAGCTCCTCAACCAGGAAAATATATTTTTGCGCCTGGTACGGAAGTTTGTCGAAATCCGTGATTCCGCTCGTGTTGGCAAGCCATCCGCCAATGGTTTGATAAACCGGCCGACAGACGGCGAGGAGGTGAGCGCTTGCCGGGGCTGTTTTGATTTCAGAGCCGCGCAATGTATAACCAACGCAGATCTTGATTTCCGGGAGCTCATCAAGCACATCAAGTTTGGTAATTGCCAAAGCTTCTGGGCGGTTGAGCATCGCGGACCTTCGCAGTACCGGGATATCTAGCCAACCGCAGCGCCTCTTCCTACCGGTCCTCGCGCCTATTTCTCTGCCGCGACTTTGCAGATAATCACCAATCAAATCCCCCGGGGGAGGCTCTGTCGGAAAAGGGCCGCCGCCAACTCTTGTGGTATAAGCTTTGACTACTGCGAGCGTGCCAGTGATCAAAGTCGGAGCCACTCCTGTTCCAGTGCACGCCCCGCCCGCATTTGTGCTCGAACTCGTAACATAGGGGTAAGTGCCGTGATCAATGTCCAGCATTGCCCCCTGGGCACCCTCAAAGAGCACTGAACGGCCGCTATCAATCAGCTCATTGATCAACAAAGCAGTGTCCTGAACAAAAGGCGCGAGTTTTTTTGCCTCTGCCAGGAAGCCGGGCAACAAATTCCGATCAAGCGGCTCAACCTCGCGGGAAACGAGCTCCCGATTGGCGTTTTCCAAACCCTGTCTCATTTTTACTTCAAATCCATCCTCCAGAAGATCGCCGGCACGCAGACCCCCGCGGGCGGCTTTGCTTTCATAAGCCAACCCGATCCCGCGCCCTGTGGTGCCGATGTGCCCCTGCCCGTTTTCGGTACGGGCTTGTTCCAAGGCAAGATGCCATGGCATGATCAGGTGTGCCTGACTTGATATGACTAACCGGTCGAGACAGTTTCCAACCCTCTCTATCTCGCGATTCAAAACCTCGGGATTAATTACCATCCCGTTACCCAGTATGCATTTTTTGCCCGGGTGAAACATTGCCGACGGCAGGAGATTAAAAACAGTCTGCGTTGACCCAACCACCACGGTGTGTCCGGCATTGTCGCCGCCCTGATATCGCACTACAACATCGAACTTCTCGGCCAGCAGATCCACAATCTTGCCCTTGCCTTCATCTCCCCATTGCGCCCCAACAACAATCAATCTTTCTCCCATCTCTATCCTCCTTCAATTCTGAATTCGAATTCCAAAACACCAAATAAAAACAGCCAAAGGCATATTACTCCCTTGGCCCCCAAGTTGCAAGCAAAAAATGCTAAGCTTTTGGCTCTTTCTTCTTCTCTTTTGTTTCCTCGGGCTCCTTGG
>JAUYKH010000019.1 GCA_030700065.1 bacterium
GGCAGACAAGGCCGAGCCGAGATAACGGCCGATGAATTGGGCAAGCGGGTTGGAACAATCAATTATGAAATAGTGACGAGAATAAATTGGAGTTTGCCAAGATATGTCAAAGCGTAAATTAAAAGTCGCATTGATTTTTGGCGGGACGTCCAAAGAACGCGAAGTCTCGTTACATACCGGTTTGACGGTTGCGGGGTATTTAAATCCTAAAAAATACGACGTTATTCCCGTTGAAATTTCCAAGAGCGGGAGGTGGCTCATATCGAGCGAGACTATTGGCAAGATTGGAAGGCGAATTAAAACACATAAAGTGTCCTCAACCAGTGAGCTAGTCCCAGTTTCTCAATCCGCTCATGGGAAAATTGATATTGCTTTTTTGGCACTTCATGGCCCGGGCGGGGAGGACGGCACCATCCAGGGCATGCTCGAGCTTCTGAATATCCCATACACTTGTTCAGGTGTGCTGGCCTCTGCCTTGGCTATGGATAAAGCGCGGACCAAGAGGTTGGTCATGGTCGCCGGAGTGCCAGCCCCGCCCGACGTGTTAATTTATAGAAAGCACTTTTCACCTCGCATCCTTTCCCCCCTGCTTCACGGAATGAAAAGGGGCGGGTACAGCAAGGTCGTGATCAAACCCAACAAAATGGGCTCGTCGTTGGGCATCAGTATAGCCAGTGGCCGGAACGCTATTGCTCGTGGGATCAAAGAAGCCCTAAAGCACGATAACGAGATCTTAATAGAGCCCTACATTCAAGGTCGCGAAATTACTGTTCCGGTTTTAGGCAACGACAATCCTGTCTCCCTGCCGGTCATAGAGATCGTCCCTTGGGAAAAATCAACTTTTTACGACTATCGGGCAAAATACGAGACAGGCGGCTCACGGCACATCATTCCCGCGAAGCTGACTAAACAAGAAGAGCGCGAAGTGAAAAAACTTGCGTTGTTGGCCCATCAAACCCTCGGCTGTCGCGGGGTTACGCGCTCGGATTTTATCCTCTCTCCGGAGGGCCGGTTCTACTTTTTGGAAATTAATACAATACCGGGAATGACGCCCGTGTCATTGGTTCCCCAATCCGCCGCCGCCGCGGGCATGAGCTTTTCTAAACTTTTGGATGAGTTGATAAAACTTGCAAAACAATAATCCCAAAAAACAGGTGCGTTTCCAGCGCCCGGAATTTCGGGAAAAGTTGGAAAAAGCGCGTGGGTTCGCGCGAAAACCGCGTGGCCCGCACTCCCCCCTTGTTCCAATCCTGGCGTTGTTGTTTTTGCTTGCCGCCGTGTATTTTCTGACGATTTCCAAAATATTTTTGATCACGAATGCCGAGGTCAGCGGGGCGGATCCAGAGCAGATTATCGACGTTTTGAAGCGGTTGGGGACAAAGCGATTTTACCTCATACCCAAAAATCATATTTTGATCTTGACCAAAAACCGATTGCTTGAGGGATTGCGGGAAAATTTGCCCAACGTTCGGAAAATTACTTCGTATCGCCGGATTCTGCCGGATTCAATAGAACTCACGGTGGAGATGCGCGAGCCGCGCTACGTTTGGCAATCCGGCAGCAATTATTATTTATTAGACCAGGACGGCGTAATTTTTGAAAAAATCCCGGATTATCTGCCGGAGTCATTTCCGCAAATAATAATCAGTGACGGGGCCGCTGAAAACTTGGCCGTCGGACAGGACCTTGGCATTACTGAAAGTTTGAATTTCCTTGCAAAGCTTCGGGATTTGTGGCCTGGGGAAATAAGAGATATTGAAGTTGTCGGCGTCGAGCTTCCGGGGAGAAAAAGTCCTGATATTTTTGTGAGCACTTCCATCGGGTTCCGGGTTTATTTTGACGTAAAAAGGAGTGTTGCGGCCCATCTGGCCAACCTGAAACTGCTTTTGTATCAGGAAATAAATCCTGAAACCTATACGGGCCTATCCTATATTGACTTGCGTCTGCCGAACATTGCGTATTATTGTTACCTTGACGCGCCCTGCGCGCCGGAAAACGCAACCTCAACAATTCCTAATCTATGAATTACGTAATTTCTTTAGGCGGTTCAATCATCAATCCCGGGAAAATCAATGTAAAGCTTCTCAAAGCTTTTGGCGATTTGATTTTGACGTTTTCAAAAAAGGGCCATAGATTTTTTATCGTTACCGGCGGAGGACAGCCCGCGCGGGACGCGCAAGCCGCGGCCAAATCGGTTTCCAAAATAACACCGGATGACTTGGACTGGATCGGTATAGCGGCGACCAAGGTCAATGCCGAACTGTTAAGAAGCATTTTTGGCAAAGCAGGGTATAAGAGGATTATTTCAGATCCGAGTAAAAAAGTCGGCGGTTTGAAAAGAATTAATATTTTTTCCGGATGGAAACCTGGCTGGTCGACTGATTTTGTGGCGGTGAAGGTTGCTCAAACTTATGACGCCAAAACCGTGATTAATTTGTCCAACATTGATTATGTCTATGACCGCGATCCGCGCAAACACAAAAACGCCCGAAAATTCGAGCGTTTGACCTGGGAAGAGTTTAATAAGTTATTTTCCTCCAAGTGGAATCCTGGCGCAAATGTCCCTTTTGATCCGGTCGCGGCCAAGCTCGCGCAACAGCACGGGATCAAAGTGATCATAATGAACGGCTGGGAACTTAAAAACCTTCAGAATTTTGTGCGGAACAATGCCGCCGCAGGTACGGTCATCGAATAGGACAGCCGAGTACCCCCATTTAGTTAACCAGATATTTTGTTGTCACAATCCAACCTTTAAATCCGGGGGCGTCTTCGAAGCTGGTCTCGCTAATTTGCCTCCAATCAGCGGGGACCTGGGGCTTGGAGCCGCCGAAGCCCGTAGTCCACAGCAGCCACACGGTGCTGTTTTTTTGCGCCCTGGAAATATCAAGAATTAAATCGTCATTGGTTAATATAGCCGTGCCGGAGAAGTGGGGGATTGATTCAATCGGTTCAGAAGAGATTAGCAAAGGCGTGATGCCGGTACCGTTGTAATATTTGAACGTGAAAAAGATAAAACTTGAGCCCACATAAATTTTATTCCCGAACTTGGCATTCTGATTGATGTACGCGCTCGCGGCCGCCATGCCGGGTTTATTTTTTATTCCCAGATCAGACCAATTCTTGAAGAAGGCGAAGAGGCTACCCGCGATCAGAGCCAGTATCAGAAACCAGCGAACCGCGCGATTGGAAATTTTCAAAAAAGTTATGACAACCAGGATGCTGAAGAAAAGCGAGGCGAAGACAAAGTAGCGGTCAAGATACAGATTGGTGCGAAGCGACACGGCTATTGCCGCTGATATTGGGACAAGAAGCCCGAGCAGAACATACCACTTGGCAAAACTTCTGACCCTCCTGATGAAGTATATGATTAGAAAAAGCGAAATAGCTGATGCCACGGCTAAATAAATCCGACCAATTCCCTGTCCGCCGAACATCATTTTCCAGACGGTTCCCGGAACTGACCAGCGATCCATAGCCGGTATCCAATAGGATTCCTCGACGCGTTTTATTTGTGCAAGCAGAGTCGGCACCCACGGCAGATATAACAATACCGACAATCCGTAAGCTAGGGCAGACTTGAACAAAATATTGAACTTTTTCGAACGAACAAAATAGAAAATGATATACAGTCCCTGGGCCGCGATCGAAAACAGAACGTAATAATGGGTATAGAGCCCAGCCGCGACGATTACGCTGTAACCCAGCCAGTATTTGATATTTTTTCGGCCGTCTTGGACGCTGTTATCCAGAGCCTTCTGGAGCAGATAACTTGACCATAGAACGAGAAACGTTCCCAGCGTGTACATTCGCGCTTCCAAAGCGTACTGGATTTGAAAAGGATTAATGGCCAGAAGCAGGCTCGCGAGAAGGGCCAGTTTTTTGTTCCCGAACGCCTGTTTGACGAATAGATACCCCGCCCAGACAGTCAGGACGCCGAACAATATTGATAATAACCGCAGGGACAGCAAAGAATCGCCCGCAAAATATGAC
>JAUYKH010000022.1 GCA_030700065.1 bacterium
CCGGCACCGGCAGCAAAGTAAACAGGACAATCAACGACAATATTATTGTAAATATCTTAAGCATGTGTGACAAGATGAATATGGAATATAGAATTTAGAATATAGGCTGGGGGAAATTTTAGAGGCCTTCATTCGACATTCCACATTCTATATTCTAACTTCCTCTTAAGAGCACATTTAATTTTGCTGTGGCGTCTTTGATCGCCTCCGAGGGCGCGACGCCGCGCAGAATGACATTGTCAATCATCTGCACGAAGATGCTCTCCACCACGTCGCTGTCCGGTTTGTACAGACTTTTGGCCGATAGAGCGTTTTCCGCGAACACGCCGATCTCCGGATCGGAAATCTGCTGTTCCAGGATGTCCAGGCGGGGTGACACTTGTTTTTGCGCTTCGTAATATTTCGGCAGGATTTCGCGGCTACTGATAAATTTCAAAAATTGCCAGGCGGCTTCCTGATGCGGGCTCGCCTTGGCCACGGCCTCGGCCCAGTAATTCGCGTAATTGACGCGCGATTTTTGGGGATCAATTTGGGGCATGGGCGCGACGGCATAATTCAAAAACGGCGATTTGGATTCGAGGGTTGCGCGTAAATACGAGTAGGAAAAAATCATGGCCACCCGGCCCGATCCGAACGCTTCAATGGAATTATTACTCCGGTTGTTCCAGGTGTAAGTCAGCTTGGCCGGATTGGCGAACTGGGTATAAAATTCCAAGGCCCGCGCGCCGGGGCTGTAATAGTTTCCCTGCGGATCCTGGATCTGCTGATCCAGGGTGGCCGAATCGCGATTTGAAGAATAAAGCGGGGTTCCGTTCTGCAACATCAAAAGCCCCAATATATCCGGAGCGCGATTGATATTTTCAGCCGTCCCCAGGGCCACGGCTTGCTTTTGAAAATTTCCCAAGCTGTCCTGCCTCGTCAATCTTGAAACCATATCAATTATCTCCTGCCAGGTCGCGGGGGGACGCGGAATTCCGGCAGAGGATAAAATATCCTTGTTATAATACATGGCCAACACGTCCACCGCGAGCGGGACCGCGTAAACCTTGCCGCCCTCGGTCAAATCCGCGCTGGCGACCTCCAAAAAATTTTCCTTGAATTCCCGCAGGCTGAAAATATTGTCCGGAGCGGGCGCTGTTTTTGCCTTGTGTTTCGGCAGCCAGTCATTGTGGATGGAAAAGATATCCGGCCCTTCGCCCGCGGCCAGCGCATCGAGCAGTTCATCCTCGTAGTTCTCAATGTTCTTTTGAACATAATTTACGCGCACGTTTGGGTAAGCTTTTTGGAATTCCGAGATGAGCGGCTCGACAATCCTGGCATCGTCAAACGGTTTCCACCACATAAGCTCAATCTCCTCCGGCCTTGGTCCTTGGCTATTGCAAAACTGCGCGGTAAAGGAAACCGTCAAAGAAAGGACTAGTAGTTTATAAAATAGTTTTTGTTTCATGATATATAATCCTAATCTCCCGAATTTCATCCGAATGCTCCGAATCCTCTCATTCGCGGCATTCGTATACATTCGTAGATTTGGATTGTACTTTATTATACCACTTTTTTGGCAAGCTTTTTCAGCTCGTCTTTTAATTCCGGATTTTGCAGTCCCAAGGCGAGGTTTGCTTCGTACCAGCCGATTTTTGAGCCGGTGTCATAATAGGTTGCGTCAACTTTTTTGGCGTAAAGCGGCCTCTTTTTGCCCAAATTGGCGATTGCGTCGACGATCCAAAGCTCCCCGTCCCGAACCGGGGTTTTCTTCAAGGCATCAAAAATATCCGGAGTGAGCACATACCCGCCGATTCCTCCCAGGCGGCTCTTCGTCGCGTGGGGTCCTGGTTTTTCAATCATTTTCTCAATCTGGTAAACACCGCTTTCGACCTCTTTCCCTTCGATCACGGCGTATTTCTTGGTGCTCTCGTCGTCAATTTCAATGGCCGTCAAAACCGGATCCGAATATTTCTCAAAGACTTCCAGGAGCTGCCTGACTCTCGGCTTTTCCCCCGTGAAAATATCATCGCCAAAGACCATGACAAATGGTTCCTCGCCGATCAGGTGCTGGGCATTGAGGACCGGCGTGCCGTTGCCATAGGGGCCCTTCTGGCGAATGTAAACAAAGTTGGCCAGCGAGGCAATATCGCGAATCTGCTTTAAGGCTCGCTCCTTGCCGGTCTTCTCCAGCCAACTTTCGAGTTCTGGGTTGTAATCAAAATGGTCTTCAATAGCGCGCTTGTTCTGCCCTGTGACGAAAATAATATCCGTGATGCCCGAAGCGACCAGCTCTTCGACAATGTACTGCACCACGGGCTTGTCCACGACCGGCAGCATCTCCTTGGGCATCGCCTTTGTCGCCGGCAAAAAACGCGTACCGTATCCCGCAACCGGCACTACTGCTTTAGTAATTTTCATAGCTTTACGAATTACGAATTTGTGCGAATCTACGAATAAAAAACCCATTCGTACATTCGTAGTGATTAGTTATTCGCAAAGTTAATTATATCACGATTCCGACTTCGGCCGAAACATCAGAGCTTCAGCAATATGATCCGCCCGGATTTTTTCCACGGAGGACAGGTCGGCAATCGTCCGCGCCAATTTCAAAACCCGATGATACGCGCGGGCGGAAAGCCGCTGGCTCGCGACGGCGTTGCGCAAGAGCATGAGTCCCGGCTCGTCAGGGCGGCAATACTCCTTGATCTCTTTTATTCCCATCTCGGCGTTGCTCTGAATCGCGAGGCCGGCGCGAGCGAAACGTTTCTGCTGTATGGCCCGCGCGGCCTGTACTCTGCCGCGGACAGTATCGGAATTCTCCAGTTCCTCGTTGCCTTCGATTTTTTCAAAAGACAGGCGCGGGACCTGGACATGCAGATCAATACGATCCAGCAGCGGCCCGGAGATCTTTTTCTGATACCGCAAGAGCTGGGTGGGCGGACACACGCACGCTTTTTCCGGATCGCCGGCAAATCCGCACGGACAGGGATTCTGCGCGGCCACCAGCATGAATTTCGCCGGGAAAAGCACGCTCCGCGCCGCGCGAGAAACGTTGATAAAACCATCCTCCAGGGGCTGGCGCAAACTCTCCAAAACATACCGGCCGAATTCCGGAAATTCATCAAGAAAAAGTATGCCGCGATGAGCCAGGGTAATCTCCCCGGGGCGCGGATCCGATCCCCCGCCCACCAACGCGATCCCGGAGGCCGTGTGATGCGGCGAACGAAACGGCCTCAAGCTTTGCAATCCTTCACGCGCGGAAAGGAGGCCCGCAACGCTGTAAATTTTTGTCACCTCCAGGGACTCCTGATACGTCAGCGTCGGCAAAATCGAGGCGAGCGCGCGGGCCAGCAATGTTTTCCCGGAGCCCGGACTGCCGGACATGAGAATATTGTGGCCGCCACTGGCGGCGATCTCCAACGCCCGTTTGGCCAGCTCCTGTCCGCGAATCAGCCGAAAATCCCAGGGATTATCAGCGGGCCTCTCCTCTTTTTTCTCTGTCTCTGGTTTTTCAAAATACGTGAACGGGGAAATGCCGGCAAGCATCTGCAGAAGGCTGGTTAGATTTTTTACCCTGACCACCTCAAGACCTTTGATAAGCGATGCCTCGACCGCGTTCGCTTCCGGGACAAACAGGGTCCGAAACCCCCTTTTGGCCGCCGCCTCGGCGATTACCAATACGCCGGGCACGCTCCGCAAAGCGCCGTCCAGGGCTAATTCGCCCACAAACACCTTGTCTTTCGGCTCAAACTGGATCTGGCCGCTGTTTAAAAGGATGGAAATGGCAATGGGCAGGTCATAGTGGCTTCCGATCTTCGGCAAATCCGCGGGCGCAAGATTGACAGCCACCCGGCTTTTGGGAAACTGCATATTCGCGTGCTTGAGGGCGGATTTCACCCGTTCTCTTGATTCCCGAATGGCGGCATCGGGCAGTCCAACCACGATCGTGGCGGGAAGGCCTGACGAAATATCAGTTTCAATTTCCACTTCCTCCGCCGAAAGCCCGATCACCGCGGCAGAATAGATTTTTTGTAGCATAGATTAAAAAACAGGCTTATAATCCCAGTAAAAATAGCTAGGTCTGCGAAATTGATTGTGCTTATGCCGATATTTATAAAGTCCGTGACGTTTCCATCCGTGAACCGGTCCAGCAAATTCGACGCAGCCCCTCCCAAGATAAGCGACACTCCGATTTTATCTTCGGCCGAAAAAAACCGCCTTCCCCAAAAAATAAAAAACAACAAAACCGCCGATACTAGGATCAAATTAAAAAATCCCAAATTCAGGCCAAATGGCAGACTGGGATTTTCAATGACTTTCAGGGGGGTAAAACGTCGTACTGCAAATTTGGAAACGACATCAATGAGAACAACCCAGAAAATAATCTGCTTATTTACTTTCATGCTGAACGCAGTTCTCGGCTTCAGGAACAGCCTCAAGTCTCGCGGAGGTCATTTCTTCTCCGCCAGCGGCGCAGATGCCGTATGTTCCCTTTTCAATTCTCGCCAGGGCGTCATTGACTCTTCGCAATTTTCCCTCCATGTCCCGCTCTTCCGCGATATTTTTTTCGTACTCGACGACTTCGGCGATATTCTCGTCCTCGGTGTCGCCAATGTCGGGATACTTAGGCTGGAAATCGCCGCCCTGGGCGCCGCGTTTCGCCACCCGTGAAAGCAGATGCTCGAGCTTGGCCTTTTCTTTCAATAACCGTTGTTTATTCGTTTGTATAAGTTTTTGATCAATCATGTTTTGATTGTAACAAATTCGGGAGAATAAAAAAAGGCTATTGCGCTAATGAGGCTAAAAAAATTATTATATCCTCGGGCAATAGCCCTGTCCCTTAACAGGGCAGAGCCACGCTCGTGTCCAAAGCCCTTTTTCAGAGCTTGAGGCATGAGCGTGTTTCTGCACTACGTCGTTAAGAAACGAATCTTGTATTATCCAACCAGTCTACAAGGTACAACTCCCGATACCGCTCTTCTGGTCCGCTTTCGCGGGCCTAAAACATTTTGTTTTGGTTTTTGAAGATTAAACCTAACTGTTGCAACTATTTTGGCTGCAACCGGATTTTTGTTTTTGTTTTTTACAATTAGGCGGGTTGGAACGCCTGCGACGAGCAGTAAGTCAGGAGGGAAAGGAAACGAGCTGTCGTTTTCTTTCTCCCCTGACTTTCGAAGCTGTTTTATTGGAAAGAACTGGAAATATATCAATTAACAAAGGAAGTGTAGCAGAAATTTTCTCCATTGTCAACCCAAATTGACTGTGGATATTTCAAAATCCGGAAATTCCTGCAAATATTTGATAAATTCCTGATTGTAGTCTGTCAGAATCCTCGGGTCGAGTATGTAAACTGTCTTCGGGGTACCCGGAGCGCTTGCAAAACGCGACAACATGAGGTGAAGTTGGTGGACCGCGCGCGGCAAAATATGATCCGAAAAATTTTCGTACGATCCTGCCGACAATATCGCGGGCTTCGTGCCCGGCGCTTCAAACGGCAAACGAAGAATAACCAGGTTCAAGGCTTTCGGCAGATACGAAAAGAAACGGAAAAACGCGCTGGTCGTCAGAATCAGGATCAGGTCTGTTTTTTCATTCCTGGAGGCGGCGGCGAGCCGCGCTTTGAGAACCGACAGGCTCCCGGAATACTTATACGCCAAAACTAACCGATCAGGCTCGACCGATTTTGAAAACGTTTCAAAAATCTCCGACAGTTTTGTTTCATTCGGGGTAATAATCACGGCAGGGGGCTTGAGGCCCCCCCAAAAAGATTCCAATTCTTTTGACAAAACCTGCTTCGAAGCAATGTTGATTTTTACGGGCCCCGACTGCTTCGGCTTTTCAATCCTTTCCACTTCAAAATTCTGCAAACCCAAGCGTTTCTGAAAATATGCAAGCGACATCTTCGGCAGGAGGGTATCAACTATGCTCGTCCCCTTGAACCGTTTTTGAAACTCCATCCAATGACTGCTCAAATCTCTCGGCACGATATTGAGATCCACGATCTCCGAATCAAATTTCAGCCAGCAAATGTTTTGCGGGTGAAGGGACAAACCGAAAAATTCATCGAGGAATTGTTTGATCGCCAAAATTTTGATTCGCAAATTTTCAAGTTCGGCAATGAGATCCCTCTCTTCGGCCAATTTCCGGCTTTCTAAGAACTGCGAAAATTTTTCGAGCTTGACCGCCAATTTTTCGGCCGGGTGGAGAAGCTTCGTAAAACGCCCGCCGTCTCTTTCCTGCGCGTCGATTATAATATTCTCCGAAAACTCATTTTCCTTTTTTCGATAAACCAGGTGCAAAATTCCAAAAAACAAATCGAGGTCATTGGCAACCGTTTCAACTTCTCTTGACAAATCGGAATAAAAACTCGGGGCCGCGGGATTGATCGGATAAACAATTTGTATCGCTCGGCGAATTTTATTCAAATTCCAAATTCGTTTTAAACTTTCGGTAAAACTATCCTCCACGGCCGCCAAATCAAAAAGCAGGAGACGATGGGAAGAAAAACTGACCCCCCAGTTGGAGGCAAGATCAAAAATCGCGGAACTTTTTGCAAAGTATGGTTTGTTCCCGGCCAATTTCAATGATCGCGCGTAAAGACACTGATGTTTTTCGCAAACATTTGGCTCGCACGTAACAATGCCCAAAATTTCTCTCTCGGGAGCTGTCCATCGGACCGAGGAGATGTCCAAAGAAGCGGTTTTTTCCCGCAAAATCAGGGTTTTAATCAGTACTTTGCCCGCGGTTTCAGACAGTTTATCGCGCCCTTCCAGCCAATTCAGCCTTTTTTCGCACAAAGCTTGCCCGGGATGCGTAATTTTTTGGTTTTCTGGAACGAAATTCAGATAAACCTCGTGGGAAAGACCGATTACGGCTTTTTCAGAGGATCTGGCCAACCTCTGGAGCCACTCTTCCTGTTTATTAAAAGATAATGGTAGGCTCAAAATCGTGCTGTCAGTCCACTCAATCGGCTGGTTTGATCCCTCGACGGCGACAGGCACATCAGTAGAGACAGGGGAAGTTTGCTTTTTTTTGACTGCGATTTCAGGCAAGTCCGCGAATATATCCCGGAAACGGGGAAGGGAATCTGACACGCGGCTCTTAATCTGTTTTTGCAGGTCAAGCGGGAATGTCAAAAACTCGTTTAGAATACGCTCCATCAAATAGCCGGCGCTTTTACTGTCGTCGATGGCGCGATGGGAACGTTTGCTTGGCAAATTAAAATACCCGACCAGAAATTCCAAAGAATGGGATTCGCTAAGCGGCAGAATTGTTTGAGCCATTTCCAAAGTATCAACATATTGGTTTTTGAGTTTGAGGCCCTGCTCCCGGAGAAATTGCAAATCAAATTCCACGTTGTGACCCGCAAGCAAATTCTCCGCCAAAAAATCTTTGACGAGAGGCAAGGTGTCTTTCCAAAGCGGGGCGGATTTCAATTCTTCCTGGGTTATGCCCGTAATGGCGAGCGCCGTCCGGGGAACCTCAACTTCCGGATTAATCAGGGTTTCAAAACTTCTGCCGAAGCTGGCCTCAATTTTTTTGCCCTGCTCGTTCCACTTCAATTCGACTTCAATGGCGCCAACCTCCATGATCCGCCCGTCCTTGAGATCCGTGGTCTCCAAATCTATGGAAATAAATTTTTTCAAATACTGATGCATATTAGAAAGGCCGCGAAGAGGCGCGACCTGATAGATTATCAATTATAGTTATCTTATTCCTGGGCCTGCTTTTCCTTCGCGGCCTTGCGGATCGCCTCGTCGAGCGCTTTGGCTATTTTCGGATTGTCGCGCAAAAATTGCTTGGCGGTTTCGCGGCCCACGCCGAGGCGCTCTTCGCCAAAAATAAACGAATTGCCGCTTCTGGCAATGACGGCGTATTCGACCCCGGTATCCAGCAGGTCTCCTTCGTAAGAAATGCCCTCATTCCACATGATGTCAAATTCGGCCACGCGAAACGGGGCCGCCACTTTGTTTTTCACGATCTTGACCTTCACGCGGTTGCCGACGATCCGCTCGCCGACCTTCAGCTGAGCTTTTTTGCGCACCTCGATGCGAACCGAGGAGTAGAACTTGAGCGCCTGGCCGCCCGTGGTGGTCTCGGGATTGCCGAACATGACGCCGATTTTCATGCGCAATTGATTGATAAAAATCACGGTTGTTTTGGATTTGCTGACGATTGCCGTAAGTTTGCGCAAGGCCTGACTCATGAGGCGGGCATGGAGTCCCATGTGCGAATCTCCCATATCCCCCTCGATTTCCGCCCGCGGCGTCAACGCGGCGACCGAATCCACGACAATAATATCCACCGCGTTGCTGCGCACCAGGGTTTCCACAATATCCAAAGCCTGCTCGCCGGTGTGCGGCTCGGAGATAAGCAGGTCATCGAGCTTCACGCCGATCCTGCCGGCATAGTCAGGATCCAGCGCGTGTTCAGCGTCAACAAACGCGGCCTGGCCTTTGCGCTTTTGCACTTCGGCGATCATGTGCATCGAGAGCGTGGTTTTTCCCGAAGACTCCGGCCCATAGATCTCAACGATTCTGCCGCGGGGAATGCCGCCCACTCCCAAAGCCAAATCCAAAGAAATCGAACCGGTGGGGATGCTTTCCACGTTTAAGGTACGCGCTTCTCGAAGCTTCATGATCGAACCTTCGCCGAATTTCTCGCGGATCTGCCCCACGGCGTCATCCAGCGCCTGCTTCTTCTCGCCAGTTTCAGCCTGGACCTCTTCCGTTGTTATTGGCTTAGCCATATATTGCTAGTATATCAGCCCTACCGGCCGAATTCAATGTTTCGAATTACCTCGGCCTCCTTACCCAAAACCCCGACATTCTTGCCATTCCACATCACTCGTGTCGAACCGGCATTGCTGGTCGTCAGGACCACCCGGCTTTGAGCGGTAATCATTTTGCTCGAGTTTGGAAACATCGTCCCCGCGTACTGTTCGACACCGTCTGCCTCGAGATAAACCCACGCCACGCCAGGCCCGACGCTCACTTCAACCAAAACCGGCGCGGACGAACTCGCGGTAAAACTGCCGGCAATTTCTTTGGGGACAAATACGATAGAGCGGGCCACCACAGTCTCCCGGTCAAATTTGTTCACCGCTTTGATAATCAATTGGTTGGTGCCCGGACCCAGGGAGATATTCTCCCGAAAATTCCCTTCAGTGTCAGCGACAATCAGCTGATTGTTGAGATAGACCGAGGCCCCCGGCTCGCTTTTGCCCGAAACCACGAGCAATCCCGAATCTACGCTTGCGTCCGCCTCGGGTGAAAATATTTCCAAAGCAGGCCCGCGATTGAGCGAGCTGACCTGAAAATACAAATAAGCCAGGCTGATAATTCCCAAAGCGCCGATCCCAAAAATCATCAGCGTTTTCGGGCTCAGAATAAAGCCCGGCATTGCCGTGCTTTCTTTTTTAGACTGCCCCGTGGCGGCAAGATTGTCCTGAATGCTGGCTTCGGCCAAAAATTCCCGCAGCATCCAGTCCGGATCCGCGCGATAAACGTCTGCCAAGGTTTTGAGAAATCCCTTCACATAGACCGGGGCGGGCAAAGCCTGCCAATGGCCCGCCTCAAGCGCGGCTAAATATTTGGGTTGGATTTTGGTCAGTCTCGCGATTTCCGCCACTCCCAGGCCCAACCGGTTCCGGCGGGACTGCAAAAATTCTCCCAAGGTTTGTGTTTTGACCTTCTTGGTGATAAAGCTCATGCGCGCCCCTCCTCATCCTCGCTTGGAGCATCTTCCCCGCCGGTGAAATAAACCTCCCTAGGTTTTGCCCCGTCCCCGGGGCCGATAATCCCTTTCTCCTCCATCAAGTCCAGGAGCCGGGCGGAGCGCGCGTACCCGAGCCGCAAGCGTCGCTGGAGGAGCGAGGCCGAGGCCTTGCCCGCTTCCCTCACCAGTTGAATCGCCTCGGGCAGCAGTTCGTCGTCGCCTTCTTCATCCTCAAAGCCCGGGACTCTTGACGCAACCCTTTGTTTTTCCAAAATTTCTTCGGGATAAATCACCTCCCCCGCCTGCTCGCGGATGAATTCCGTAATGTTGCGGACTTCTTTCTCGGAAATATAAGTTCCCTGGATGCGTCTGGGTTTACCAAGTTCGGATGTGATATAGAGCATATCGCCCGCCCCGAGCAGTTTTTCCGCGCCGGAAATGTCGAGGATGGTCCGTGAATCGACCTGGGAAGCGACAGCAAACGCCATGCGCGCCGTGATATTGGCTTTGATGAGTCCGGTAATAATATCAACCGACGGACGCTGGGTGGCAACCACCAAATGCACCCCGACTGCCCGGGCCATTTGCGCCAGCCGGACCACGGCCGCTTCCACGTCGGCCTGGGCGACCGCCATGAGGTCGGCCAATTCATCAACGATGATGACGATATACGGCAGTTTGTCGGATGATTTCGCGTTGTATTCCAGAATGTTTCTCTTCCCGCTCTCCGCCAACAACTTGTACCTTCGATCCATTTCGTTCACCGCCCACTTCAGGGCGTTCACCGCCTTGTCGTGATCAACGACAACCGGGCTCAAAAGGTGCGGAATCCCGTTGTACAAATTCAGCTCCACTCTCTTCGGGTCAATCACGATCAATCGCAATTCCTCCGGCGAATTCCGGTAAAGAAAACTGGTCAGCAAGGAATTGATCGCCACGCTCTTGCCGGTTCCGGTCGCCCCGGCGATGAGCAGATGGGGCATTTTCGCCAGATCCGCCACGATTGCCGAACCCGCGACATCGCGGCCCAGGGCAAAAGCCAAAATGGATTTGTGGCCGATAAAATTTTCTGACTGAACAATGTCTTTGAGCCTGACAATCGCCGTCGCTTTGTTCGGAACCTCGATGCCCACGAGCGGCCGCCCGGGGATCGGCGCCTCGATGCGCACCGAGGGCGCGGACAAAGCCAAGGCCAGATCATTTTGCAGACCCAAAATCTGCGACAGCTTGATTCCGACAGCCGGACGAAGCGTGTACTGGGTAACGGTCGGCCCGACATTCACCTCCCCCATTTCGACTTCGATGCCGAAGTCAGCCAGGGTTTTCTGAATGATCATGACGTTTGCTTCGATGTTCCCGCTGTCAATCGCGGTATGGGAATCCTCCAGAAGACTCAACGGGGGAAGCTGCCAATTGGTTTTGCGAAAGCGGGCATTGTCAACCTCGGCTGGCATGGCACTTATGGCCGGAACCATATCTCGTGGTTTTTCCTCCGGAACCGGACGATTTTCCGTTACTTCCGTGGCCTGAAATCCAGAAGAGGCCATCTTGTTTATCTTGATTTCACCGCTATCCTGCCTGTCTTCGACTGTCTTTTCCAACTCGGGTTTGCGCCTAAAGAGCGTCGCCAGATTGATGTTGAAAACCAAAACTAAGGAGACCACGACCAGTCCGGTCATAATCAGCACCGAAACCCAAAAATCAGCAACCGCGAAGAGCGGATAAGCGCCGAGCAGTCCCAGATACCCGCCGCCAGTACCAGTTTTCACGAGCTCAAAAGACAGGCTCGGGTCATTGCGCATGGCAATAAGATGCAGTATCCCGCCAAACCCAAACACAAACAGCAGGGCGCCCAGATAGACCCGCAGGTTGGACGAAGACTCTTCTTCCCCGTCCCCCTTTCTCCCCGCCAGGAGCAATGCTATGGCCATGACGAAAAAAACAAGTGGGGAAATTACGGCGCCCCATCCGAGCAAAAGCTTCAAAATTTTGGAAACTATTTCACCGAGCGAGCCCGCGGCCTGAAAAAAAGCCAGTAGCGTGACAATTCCGAGCAAAAAGAAAACGACGACCAAAATGCCCCGTTTCGTACTCTCCGACAGCCTCAACTGCGGCAATTCTTCCCCCTCGTAATAATATTTTCTGTTTCTCGGTTTGCCTCGTCTTCGTCGCGACATGAGTAAATTTTAACACACAACCAGATAAATAAAAAACGGCCTGCCGAAGGCGGGCCGCGAACTCTTTTTGTAACCTTTTAAGTTATTCCTCCCCCCTGACCTTAATCTTTTTAATCTTTGACCTCGACGCTTTTGGCAGCACGAGCGTCAAGACCCCGTCTTTTATCTCGGCCTGCGCTTTATCCACGTCCACCTCAACCGGCAGAGTCAAAGACCGGGAAAAACCGCCCCAATAGCACTCCTGGTAAAAATAATCTCCCTGGTTTACCTCTTCGTTTCGTTTCCGCTCGCCCTGAATAGTCACCATGTTGCTCGACAGGCTGATCTCCAAATCCTCGGGCTTAACGCCGGCGATTGTTGACTGAACAACCACGTCGTCCTTGGTCTGATAAGCGTCCAGGGCGAGTTGCCCTTCTTCCGCGTCCATGCTTTCTGTTTGTTCTTCCGGCTGGTATTCGGCGTCCTCATCCTCTATCAACCCCTCCTCATAATCACCGCCAGCGGCCTCGGGATTTATAAAAATTTTTTTAAGCCAAGATGCCATATATTTGTATATTAGTATCGTACCTGGAACATGTCAATTATCGCCCGGGCGGCCGCCGCGGACGCGTTTGGAAAATACAGCCGCTTCATATTCGCTTTCTGCATGCTGTACATTTTTTTATCCCGCAATAACCGCTCTGTCCAGGACCGGACTTCCGCTGGCGTCTTGGCCACGACCGCGATGCCGCGTTGTATCAAATAATCCTGGTTCAGCTCCTCCATGGCTGGCAGCGGATTTACCAGGACCATGGGCAGGCCGCGCAACAGGGCCTGGGCGATAGATAAGCCCCCGGGCTTGGTGACCAAAATCTTGGCGATCGCGAAAAGTTTGGCCACCTGTTCATTGGATAAATTGGAAAATGCCGTGAGGCGCCCCGGATATTTCTCTCCCAATCGCTTAACTTCCTGCTTCAGTCGCTCGTCAGTGCCGGTGATAACCGCGGCCTGCACATCATACTCGCTCGCAAGCACCGCTTCGATGTCAGGCAGTCGAATTCCCCAACCGCGGCTGCCGCCCATAATCACGATCACGGGTTTGGTGCGAAGCAGACCGAACTCCTTGGCCACGTCTGCCTCCTGGTAACTGCCGGAAAAAACCTCGTTTACCGGAAGTCCGGTTACGATAATTCTTTGCGGGGCAAATCCATAACTTGCCACCTGCTGTTTTTGCTCCGGCGTCATGACCAAATACCGGTCCACGCGCGGGAAAATCCAGAAGGGCTGAAAATGAAAATCGCTGAAGCTGACCACGAGCGGGCCTTGATATTCTCCGGTCTTCTTCAGGTAGGAAACCAGCGCAGTCCCGGCAGGATGCGTGCAGAGAATCAGGTCCGGTTTTTCTTTTTCAAAAAACGCGCGGAATTTTTTTATCTTAAAGCTGGCAAAGGGAATCCGAAGCGGCAGGGAGAGCGCCTGAAAAAAGCGATTCGTGTAAAAAAATCCCCACAACCAGGGAATGTATTTGAGGATTTTGATATAAATCGCGGTACTGCTTTTGACGAACGGCCCTTCATAAAATTTATTGACGTCAAACATGGTGACGCGGACGCCATCGTATTTCTGGAGAGCCTGGGC
>JAUYKH010000025.1 GCA_030700065.1 bacterium
GATTTTTTGGGGAGAGAAGCGGTTGGTGATCGCGGGCTTTTTGGGATTGACCCTGCTGGCCGGCGTGGCGAGATTCAAAACCAGTTTTCCTTATGACGATCCGAACTTTGTCGGGGCATTGTACGGACAAAAAATTGAATTCGAGGGAGTGATTGTCAGAGAGCCGGATGTGAGACCGGATAAGGTGAATTTGACAGTCCGGGCGGATAACTTTCGGGGAAACGTTTTGTTAAACGCGGGGCGGTACCCGGAATACCAATACGGCGATCGCCTGAAAATTGCCGGCCTCATTGAGGAGCCGTTTGAATCGGATGAATTTTCCTACAAAGATTATCTTTCGCGCTTTGATACATATGGCCTGATCCGATATCCGAAAGTGGAAAAGATCGCGGCGGGTCAAGGCAACCTTGTTGTCGGCGCTTTGCTCGCCGTAAAGCATAGATTCCAGGAGGTGTTGTCCAAAAGTCTGCCCGAGCCGCACAACGCTCTCGTGCTTGGGATAATTCTGGGGGTGAAGCGTTCGTTCTCCGACGAGTTCCGGGAGGCCCTGATTATCGCCGGCGTGTCCCACATCGTTGTGGTGTCGGGATACAATATTTCCGTCATTACGAGAAATATTCTGCGCACGAGAAGTTTTTGGGGAAGGAACGCCGCTTTTGCTCTGGCTGTCGGGGCTGTTTTGGCTTTCGTGATTTTGACCGGGGCCGAGGCGTCAGTGATCCGCGCGGCGATTATGGGCCTGGCTTTGGTTATTGCCATGAATGTCGGCCGGATTTACCAGGCGCGCAATATCCTCATTCTCGCGGCCGCCTTGATGATCGCGCAAAATCCCCGGATTTTGGCGTTTGATGTCGGCTTTCAGCTCTCGTTTGCCGCGACACTGGGGCTGATTTACGCCGCGCCAATTTTCGAAAAATGGCTGCAAAAAATGCCGAATGTTTTGTGGTTTCGGACCAACCTTGCCTCCACCCTGGCGGCCCTGCTTTTCACCCTGCCGCTTTTGATTTATTATTTTGACCGGATTTCTTTGGTCGCAATTCCTGCCAATGTGCTGATTCTCTGGGCAGTCCCGTTTATCATGTTTTTTGGGTTTATCGCCGGATCTTTGGGGATAGTTTACCTGCCGTTGGCGAAGATTGCCGGTTCCGTCGCCTGGGTATTTTTGGAATATGCCATCCGAGTGGTTGAATTTTTTGCCCAGGTACCGCTGGGTGCGACCGCGGCGCGAGTGAATACCCCGATGATAATTGTCTATTACCTATTATTGATTTCCGGAATTTGGATTTATCGAAACAAAAAGAAATTTTATTATGAGTTTGATTACATCGCGCAAAAAATTTAGCCGATTTTGGTATTTCCTCGCCGCTCTTACCGCGGCCAACATCGCGGTTTATGTCGGATTGGCCGAGGCCAGACCCCATGACTTCGCGCAATTTTACACCTTTGATGTCGGCCAGGGGGACGCTCATTACCTTCGCACTATTGCCGGCAATGATATCCTGATTGACGGCGGACCCGGGGACGCGGTCGTCTCGAAGCTCGGTCGCGTTATGCCGCTTTTTGACCGCGAGATCGAAGTCGTGTTTCTGACTCACCCGCACGCCGATCACGCCAGCGGGCTTCTGGAAGTGTTAAGGCGGTACAAAGTAAAGAGGTTCGTCATAGCGGAGGTTGGTTATGATTCAGCGACTTATCAAACCCTGCTTGCCAGATTGCAGGAAGAAAATGTGGAGATTGTTCGCCCCAAGCTCGGACAAAGATACTTTTTGGATTCTTCAACAGTGCTTGATGTACTCTATCCGATTGCCGGCAAATTTGACAAAGCGCCAAAGGATGTCAATCAGGTTTCCACGGTTGCCCGGATTTCTTTCGGCCAGAGCCACATCCTGCTGACCGGCGACGCTGACAAGGAAATAGAAGAAATGTTGGTTGCCGCCCAGGTGCCGCTTGATGCCGCGATTCTCAAGGTCGGCCATCAAGGTTCCTCGACCTCGACCGGCAAGGGGTTTTTGGCTGCCGTGGAGCCGAAATACGGCGTCATATCAGTCGGCAAAAACAATTACGGTCATCCCCACCAGGAGACGCTTGATGCGCTCTCCCAGGCGGGAGCAGAAATTTTGCGGACAGATGAGCGAGGGGATATCGGTTTTCGGATTTATCCCGATCGAATCGTGTTGTCTCGTTGACAAAAGTGTGCAATAATATATCGCATGAGATATCTGCTGATAATAATATCCGTGGCTCTGTTGGGATTTTTGATTTGGGGCTTGTTTTTTTCGGGTCTCATTTTCAACAAAGAAACGCCGCCCCCGGATGATCAAAATGTCGACGGATCATTAACTTCAAACACCGTGGTACTGGAAACTTCAATGGGGAGTATCAAAATCGCGCTTGATCCGCAAGCCGCGCCGAAGACCGCCGCGAATTTTGAGAAGCTGGTCAGAGACAGCTTTTATAATAGCCTGACTTTTCACCGGATTATTCCCGGTTTTGTAATTCAGGGCGGGGATCCGGTCGGCAATGGAACGGGTGGCCCGGGCTATACCGTCCCGGCGGAGATAAATTTACCGCACAAACGAGGCTCCATAGCCATGGCCAGGCTACCTGACCAGGTCAATCCTGATCGCGAATCATCCGGTAGCCAGTTTTATATCGCTCTCGCTGACCTGCCTGACCTCGATGGGCAGTACACGGTTTTCGGGCAAGTAACAGAGGGCATGGATGTGGTGGATCAAATTGCGGGCGTGCAAACAGATTCATCTGACAAACCATTGACCCCGGTGACAATTAACAAAGCATATTTAGAATAAATGGCAAAACACCCAAGAGCAGAATTAACTTTTTTGATGGTCAAACCCGACGGGGTGAGGCGCGGCCTAACCGGCGAGATCATGAGGCGCGTGGAGCAGGTGGGGCTCAAGGTCATCGGTCTTAAGATGATCCGGCCGACTCACAAGCAGGTGGATGATCATTATCCAAAAGACAAGGGCTGGATCAGACGTTTGGGCGAGAAAACCCTGGCAACTTACGAAAAATACGGTTTTGATGCGGCCAAAGAACTGGGGACGACCAATCCGGCTAAAATCGGCCTGATGGTTCGCAAGTGGCTCCTTGATTTCATGACCTCCGGTCCTGTCGTGGCCGTGGCCATCAAAGGCATTCACGCGGTGGCGATGATCAGGAAATTAGCCGGTAATACGATGCCGTCAGACGCCCCTTTGGGCACGATTCGCGGGGATTTTTCCGTGGATTCGGCGGCCGCGGCCAATCGCGAAAAGCGCGCGGTCTACAATCTGGTCCACGCCTCGGAAACGGAAAATGAAGCGAGACATGAGATCGCGCACTGGTTTGGCAAAGAAGCAGTGCACGATTACCACCGCACTGACGACTCGGTGTTTGAGTAAAAATCAAAATAAGGCAATTGTTAACGGCTCAACCCACGGTTGAGCCGTTAGTTTTTGCTATTGACAAGGGGCAGTAAGCTGTGCTAACTTATGGGGTCTGCTTTAAGCAGATGCAAGTACATTCTACGGTAAATTTGTCCAAGGAGGACACTATATGGCGAAAGCCAAATCCGCTCCCAAGAGTCCGGCAGCTTCCAAGCTGCCTGACATCGTCACTGTCAAGGCTGTTTTGCTTGGCATTTCGGCCTTGCTCCTCAACCCCGCCACGGAAGCGCTCCTCGAGTCGCTTCGGACCCGGGTTCCGCTCCAGAGAGATCGGACGCGATCGCGTGAGGAAGAGGCGCGTGAAAAGCTGCTGATCAACGATCAAGGGCAGTACTACATTCCCATGGAGTATCTGCTTTCTTCGCTGATCGAAGCGGGTCGACACGTTGACTTCAAGCCTCGGACGAAGATCTCCACGAAGTTGAGCACATTGCTCTACAGCTTCCTGTTCGGATATCCCGAGCAGCTCGTCCTAACAGACGGAGCTGGCGGTAAACCCGAATGGCGGGCCGACTTCCGCCGCGGATGCAATCCGGCTGACGGAGTGATGGTCGCTTTAGTGAGGCCTCGATTCGACAACTGGGGAATCGAGGCAAGCTTCAAGGTCCGCACCGCCCGGATCAATCCGAACAAGGTCCGCGAGATTTTCGAAATCTCCGGTTCCATGATTGGGTTGGGGGATTTCCGGCCGGCGTGTCGCGGCCCCTTCGGCTGTTTCGAAGTTTCCAAATGGGAGCTGTACGGTCCCGATGGCGAACTGTTGAGCGGCGAGAAAGTCACGGCCACGGATGGCGCCACCGAAACCGCAGAGGAGGCAGTGGCAGTGCCGGTCTAGCATTCAGCTTTGAGGCCGACATCATGCTCGTGGGGACTTCGCAAGAGGTCCCCATCTTTTTGAGTTACGTAGTCCGGAGCCCTGCAGAGTCTGGCATTCTAATGAGCCCTTTACTCGGCTCAAGTGCGGGGCAGGGTGCAAGACACCTGCCATGCTTTGCGGTAGTCAGTGGCTGCGCTCGCTGAACCAGTTATGACTTCGCTACCGTTCGTCTGGCTTTGGTTTAGGTTAACTTTGGGGCAGAATGAAAGATTTCTGCCAATTATCTGGTATCGTCACCAATGGTTTGGTCGACATAGGCACGCTGCGACAGGGTAGCGTCCGGGGCAAGGTGAAATATCCTTGCCACAGTGTTCTGTTCGGCGTGGTCGTCTGCGGTCCCCAAAGGCGTACCTTGCTAGTGCTGGACACAGCTCGGGTTGGGTTTGGGGCGGGGTGAAACACCCCCGCCAAATATTGGGTGTTCCCGTGTAGCGTCAGGCAGGCCTAGGACCTGTTTCGCCGACTTCGCTGGCCGTAGTATGGGGCTGAGGTCAGATAAAATCTGGACCTTGCCAAATTTCATGCAGGAACTTTCGGGTTCCTGCATTTTTCTTGACATTATACTATCTTTATGCTAGTTTAATTTGTTTGCGGCCTTAGAGCCGCAACGCACGTTGACAGAAAAAATTGGAGGATATTGTGAGTATACTTGATCATTTTCCGTACGAGGTGCACCCGAGGCCTCGGAACAGTCAGGTTGAAGCCCTGGTGCAGATCGAAAAGCACGACCAGACCTTGCTCGAGCTTCCTCAAGGAGAGGGTAAAACCGATGTTGCCGTAACATTTCTGCGTGCCGGAAGAGCAGCTGGGGAGAAAAGGCAGTTTTACATTATGCCAAGCAAAACCCAGGTGCAGCAGGTGGCAAACAAGTTTCCCGAGTTTAAGGTAGCCTATGGCCGCCACGAGCATCAATGCCTGTATTATGGTCCAGAACATCCGTTTCGGGCCGACGAAATTCCATGCCTGTTGCTCGCTGACTGCCCGCACCGGGTAGACCAAGAGACTGGCGAGACTTACGATCCGGACGAAAAGGATCGTTGCCCGTACTATCAACAAAAGTACGAGGCAAAACTACCGGACGGACGGCCCGTGACAGGTACGGACGCGTTCTACCTTTTCACACACTTGTTTTCCAAAGAGTTTCAGCCGGCGGAGCGACTGGTAATTGATGAAGCTCATCGTATTGCAGAAATTTTTCGCAACGCGTTGTCATACGAGATATCTGATTACCATTTGTATCGCGCCATTGACCTGCTCAACGAGATTGACGCGGAAGAGCAGGCCAAACAGCTCGAACGTTTTGCCAAACGCATGATTGTGTTGGCAAAGCGACGACGGCTACGTTCCAAAGTTCTGCTGGACAACGAAGAGCTCATTGAGCTCATCAACGTTCTCGCAGACGTTGACGGCAACAAGCTCAAGTCCAAGGTCTCGGAAGCAATCCGTCAGGGGTTGATTGACAAACTGGAGCAGCGGGAGGTTTTGAAAAAAATCGAAACGCTTATCTACGACCTTCGGCGCTACATCTTGTCCTTGGAATACTCCATGCCCACTGAAAAGCACAAGGCGCTGAACTATACGTACGCTTACTATGAAGAAATGGTGCCGGAAGGCAAAAAAGTCCAGTACAAACTGGTCATCAACTCCTACTATGTGGCGCCATTGGTTCAGAAGTTGTTGCCGCGGAAAATGTTGGCAATGTCCGGGACAATCGGCAATCCGGAGTACTTTGGCTACGAGACCGGAATAAAGGCGCCGTTTTACGCCCTGAAGTCGGATTTTCCGGCAAGTCATACGCTGATTTGCCTGCCTTCAGATGTGGCTGACCTTTCTTTTGGCCGCCGTTCGCGCCAGGATTTGAACAAAACTTTCCGTCGCATTATTCGGGCGTCGAAAAGGTTTGCCAACAGGGGACACCGTAGTCTGATTGTGGTCCAGTCCAACGAAGAACGTGAGAAGGTTATGCGCTTTTCGGAAGAGGAAGGCCTCAATGCCATCAGCTACGGTAATGGCGTTCACGCCAAAGAAGTGCTGGAAAGATTCAAGGGTGGAGAGGGCGACGCCCTGCTTGGCACCATGGTTCACTATGGTGAAGGCGTGGATTTGCCGGATGGTTTGGCAGAAGTGATTTTTTTTCTCCGGCCCGGTTACCCGAGTCCTTTTGATCCCCAGGCGCAATTTGAAGCCCAGCGGTTTCCCGAGGGTCACAAGTACGCGTTGTGGAAATGGCGGGCCATGATCCAGTGTTTGCAGGTCCGCAGTCGGATCATGCGGAGCAAGAAAGCCAAGGGAGTAACCTTTTACATGAGTCAGCAGTTCAAATCATTGCTTTACCATGCGCTTCCCGAAGAATTGAAGGAAGCGTATGATCGCGTCAGAGGCAAAACCTTTGACGAGTGCGTGCAGGAGGCGGAAAAGCTGCTCGATTGAAGTAGCGCAGCGCTCGCCAGCGCAGTGTGTGGCTCGCTGCTGTCGGGTGTTCGGCGCTGCACCAGACTAGACTTCGGGGCGAGATGAAAGACTCTCGCCATCTTTCCGGTTAGTCCTGGAAATGTTCCCAGTGTCAGCGAGAAGCATGCTCCAGTTGTGTTTGGGGCAAGGCGAAACACTCCTTGCCACGAATTAGGTCTTGATCGGTCCGGTCCACCTCGTTGGGCCAGGTCACGCTGTTCTGCGGGGCAGGTTGCAAGATACCTGCCACATATAGGTGGGGTCCGCCCGAGTTTACCGCTGCATCGAACAGTGTTGTGGTCCAAACGATCCTGTGGTAGACAACTCTTTGGGGCAGAGTGAAAGACCTCTGCCAAGTTTCTGGCAGGCAAATGCCCGCCGCGGTCAAGTATTCTGGCCAAGACTACTGTTCAGTGCGACGCTCTACATCCAGGAAGGCTAAGGGGCGGGTTGAGAGAAACCCGCCAAAAAAATTCTGCACTGCGAAGCGTGTTGTCCCAGAGATCGGGAGGCTAGCGTAGTCTTCGTTCAGTTGCGGTCCACTTTGGGGCAGAGACAAGTCTCTGCCAAGTTCTGCCGTTATGTGTTTCGAGGCAACCTGGATTACGCAGTTTCATTGTCGGTTAAGTTCTTGAGGAGCAATGTGCGGGGCGAGGTGAAATACCTTGCCATAGAATCGGGTATTCATGGGTTCGCTGTTGCTCGGAGCGGGACGGTAGGGTACGCTGATCTATGCATGTGTTTGCTATTTGTCTTTTTTGGGGGGGATGAAACACTCCCGCCAGCTTTTCATCAAGGTGGGGTCCTGTTCACTTCGGAGCGGTAAGTTGTTGTCCTCCATTGTCTGGGGCGAGGTGTAAGATCCTTGCCAGTCGTAATGGCATGGCTTTGCGGCCCGTGGCTCGTCCCGCAAAGGTGCCGCGTTATGATGTAATCCCCACACCGCTAGACCATGGGGCGGGACGAAACACTCCCGCCAAATCTCCTCCGCATCGTGGGGTGGCGTAGAGTTCGCCTCGCTAGTCGATTGTATGGGGCAGAGTGAAAAATCTCTGCCAATTACGGTATCTTGGCGTGCGGTATGCTATCGCCAGGTTCTCTGGGGTTTTCCATGCCCTGGTAGTCTTTGGGGCAGAGTGCAAGATATCTGCCAAACACCAAGATTTTTCAAAGGAGGAATATGGGTAAGCAAGACAGACACGCTTTTCGCAAAGGTAAACGCTCCGAGCTTGTTGCCCTGCAAGCCTTGCAGCGGCTCCGCCTTGAAGGAGTGATCAGAGATTTTTCCTTCAGGGATGAGCCAGGGGTGGATTTCAAAATTCAGCTCCCTGACTCGCGCGAAATGCTGCTTCAGGTCAAAAGTTCTCACGCAGGAAGTACGGAGCATCGAAGGAGGTATCAAAAGGTCCCTTGCGTTATAGTGCGCTACGGGGACAGACAGGGGAAAACTCCTGATCCGGACACTCTCATTGAGAATGTTCGAGAATCAATCCGAGACTGTATCGAATCTTTTTGATCCAACTTTCGGAATCCCGACGACACGCAGCCGTCGGGATTTTTATTTCTTTATAAACCCCATTAGAAAAGGTGCTTCCGGTTCACTCGGTGTGGGCAGTAACTGAAACAATCTGGTTTTTTCATGCTTATCACGGGCAGAACTTAGTAGTTTTCTAACGGGGTAAACCGGAATTCCGGCAGGAGGCCCACAGAGCTAGCCTGTTTGGTGTTTTGTTGGTTTGCCTGGGTGAGAAATAATCTGTCGCACCTTTATAGCATATGCTGGTAAAGTGCGACTAAATATCTGTCTCCTCGATCCTCGCTTCTTTAAAGATGTTTTTAGTCAGTTTCGGATGCAAAATTTTATTTCCGTGGGAAGGCACGACCGTGCGTCTGCCGTCTGGGTGATAAAATACTTTATGACTGCCGGTTTGCCTCGCTTCAACAAAACCGCGCTCTCGAAGAAGCGCGATAATTTCTTTAGCCGTCAGTCTTGGCGGTTTGGCCATCGCTAAAATGAAAGTTGGACTTTATTCAAACTTACCACAGTGTCTTTTTCGGTCGGGATTTCTTCGCCCTTTTCCATCATATCTTCCAAATAGCCCTGCATTGCTTCTTTAATATTGGTCATAGCCCCTGCGTAAGTATCGCCTTGAGTGTGACAGCCGGGCAACTGCGGGGCATACACATAATACCCGTCGTCGTCTTTTTCCACGACCACTGTGAATGTATAAATTTTATGATGTTGTTTGGTGAGCATAGAATAGATTGGTAGCTGAATTAAGCTTACCACAATTTAGCCGGAGAGGTCTATTTCTTTATAAACCGGAACTCCGGGAGGAGGCCGTAGAAGTCTGCCGTGGATTATTTGTCCGAATTGTCCTGGGGTGGCCCAAAGTTACGCCTATATTCCTGCGATCGTCATTCTATAAGTACATGCAATTGCATGTCAATTTAGAATAACAATCTAATCTGGTATGAACGAGCGGGTAGATTGCTACTCGGACTCTCAGAAGAGGTCTATTTCTTTATAAACCGGAACTCCGGGAGGAGGCCGGAGAGCCAGCCTATTTGGTGCTTGGGTGGTTTACTTGGGATGAGGAATAACATCTTCAATTCGGCAGGTGTCGCCTGCGAGGGTAAAATAAAAGCGCCAATCTTTGTTGACGCGAGCCTGCCAAAGGTTTTGGGTTTCGTCAAACTTCTTGGCGTGCAAGGATGGGTGACCCAGATTCTGCGCGAGAAAACCAATCTGTTTAAAAAACGCTTTGCGCACTGCCATCGGCGCGTCATCAATCGCCTGAAGCGCCTGTTTACTATAACCGATCTTCATTGAGAGCGCTTAACTTTTTTTGTGGCGGCTCTCTTTTTCAATTTCTGCTTCATAGAAGCGACTACTTCTTCGGCCGTGTCGAAAGGGCCGTAGTAGGGACCCTTACGGGCTCGAGCCAGACGCGCTTCAATGATCCGGCGTTGTTTACTCGTGTATTCATTGTTGGCATTAGGGAAACTGGAACGGTCAATCACCAGTTTAGGCGTGAGCACGATTTTGCCGCGTTGCACCGTGGCCTCCAAGAGATCGCCTTCGGCTACGCCTACGGCAGAACGGAGGCGGCTCGGCAAGGTCATCTGACCTTTGTGATGAATTTTAACCAGATTGGTCATAAAGTTATAGCGATTGTGAAGTCATTAAGTCCAGAAGTCTGACTTTCTAACTTCTGAAGAAAGCATAGCGGTCAGCCCGAAACCTGTCAAGCAGCCACTTCAACTTCGCCTTTTTATTTCTTTATAAACCGCAAACTATCCGGGAGGAGGCCGGAGAGCCAGCCTTTTTGATGCTTGTTCAGATAACTTCTGATTTTTCCCCGTGCGTTGGAGGTTTTGACAAACCGCAGCCAGTCGCGGCTCACCCTTGCTTCCTTGGCCGTTAAGATTTCCACGACATCGCCATTCTTGAGTTCGTCCGCAAGCTTCGCCATCTTGCCGTTGATCTTCGCTCCCGTGGCGCGCAGGCCCAAATCCGAGTGGACAAAGAAAGCAAAGTCCAGCGAAGTCGCCCCTTCCGGTAGATCTTTGACCGCCCCCTTGGGGGTGAACACAAAGATGCGGTTTTTGAAAAAATCAATTTTGAGCGATTCGATAAATTCACTGCCCGAGCTGCCGCTTTCCTTATGCCAGTCCCGCAGTTGGTTCACCCACTCGAGTTTTTTGTGGGAAACTTTAAATCCTTCTTTGGGTTTCCCCTTTTCAGCATAAGCCCAGTGGGCGGCGATCCCGTACTCGGCCTCGCGATGCATTTCACGAGTTTTGATCTGAATTTCGAGAACTTTTTTTTCCGGCCCGAACACAGTGGTGTGAATGCTCCGGTAGCCATTGGGTTTGGAAAAAGCGATGTAGTCCTTGATGCGCCCGGGCAGAGGAAGATATTTGGCATGCAGGGCGCCTAGGGAAGCGTAGCAGTCCTCAAGATTTTTCACGACGATGCGAAGGGCGACCAGATCATAAATTTTCGAAATATCCCAGTCGTATTTGGGGCGTAGCAGCTTTTGATAAAGAGAGTAGAGATGTTTGGTTCGTCCATTGATGTCCTCGATCCGGATACCCGCCGTTTTCAAATCTTTGCCGATAATGTCCTTGACCCGTTCGACATAGGATTTCATCTCCTCATACCGGTCTTTGATCAAGCCCATCAGCCGTTCATAGTCCTTGGGGTACACGAAAGGAAACGCCAGGTCTTCAAGCTGGCCCTTGAGTTCTCCCATTCCCAGCCGGTCGGCAATCGGCGCGTAGACCTCGAGGCTTTCTCTGGCGATTCTTTCCTGTTTTTCTTTGGGGAGGTGCTGCAGAGTCATCAAGTTGTGCAATCGGTCGGCGAGCTTGATGAGCACCACGCGGATATCCGCGGCCATGGCCAGGAACATTTTCATCAAAGTTTCGATATAGACCTCGTCATGCTGGTCGCGGAGCTTGATTTTCCCCAACTTCGTAATACCCGAGACGAGAAATTCCACCTGGTTGCCGAAATTTTTGCGGATATCGACAAGGGTTTTGGAAGTATCTTCGGGAATATCGTGCAGGAGCCCGGCGATCACAGTATTCATATCCATCCGCAGATGATTGCCGAGGTAGTCAGCGACGGCCAGGGCGTGAGTGATGTATGGGTCGCCGGATTTGCGGGTTTGCCCCTCGTGCGCTTTCGCGGAAAATTCATAAGCGCGCGCAAAAGCCTTGAGCTGATTCGCGTCATAGTGCTTGGCCAAATTTTTTGTGACTGTTTCGTAAGTCATGGAAGTGATATTATATTAGTAAATATTACGAATTTTGACCAGATGCCGGAATTACCCGAAGTCGAAACCATCAAAAACGGACTTTTGAAAACGATTAAAGGCCGGACGATTAAGTCAGTTGAGGTGCGCCTGCCGAAGATTATTTCTATTGGCCCGGCCACAGTAAGCAATATACGAAAGAACAACAAGTCCAAGGCGCGGCTTTTCGAGGACGTTTTGCGCGGGAAAAAGATTGAGGGAATAAAAAGGCGCGCCAAAATGTTTATCATCTCGCTCTCCGGCGGCTATGATATTTTGATTCATTTGAAAATGACCGGCCAGCTGATTTACAGCGCGCCCAAAGAGAAACCCAAGACAGTCAAGATGTTCAATGCCGCCAATTCGAGAATATTAACCCTTCCTCACAAATATACTCACGTCATTTTTTATTTTACCGACGGGGCGCGTCTATACTTCAACGACCTGCGGCAGTTCGGCTACCTGCGTCTGGTAAAAAGAGGGGAACTAAGCGAGGTGCGGGAACTTCAGCAATACGGCCCGGAGCCGTTTTCCAAAGATTTTACTATGGATTATCTTGCCGGGAAGATGAAAACAAGGCCCAGACTCTCCGTGAAGCAGTTTTTGGTGGAACCCAAGGTCGTGGCTGGCGTGGGCAATATTTATTCGGACGAGATTTTGTACTGCGCGAAGGTCCAACCGGATAGAAAGGTCGGTGGTCTGAAACCGGCGGAAAAGAAAGCCCTGTTTCAATGCATTCCCCGAATCCTCAAAGAAGGGGTGGCGCATCACGGATCATCAGTCGGGGACTATTTTCAGGTTGACGGTTCGGAAGGCACTTACGGCCGGATCCACCGCGTTTACGCAAAAGCGGGCCAGCTCTGCCGGGAGTGTGGTACGATGATTAAAAGCGTTAAATTGGGCGGCCGGACGAGCAGTTATTGTCCGGTTTGCCAGAAATGACCCCCTCACCCCTCCCTCTCCCTCGAGGGGAGAGGGTAAGGGAGAGGGTGAATATGTCTCCAGACAGATGGGAAACAATTAAAGATAGCGTTAAAAAGCAATTCCACGTAGAAGAAGAAGGCATTGAGGATTTAATCGTGGAGACCGGAGACGGGCCGGTCAAACAGGGAACCGCGGAATTTGTGGTATTCGAAAGCCCTTTGGGAAGGACCAAATTGCAATTTCAGAAAAAGCCGAAGATGGAGGAGAAGAAATATTTTTACAGCAAACGCGAAGGAGACGCCGCGCGCGTGGAGTACAAATTCTCGGAAGACGAGACAGTCCACACTTTTAAGGCGTATAAATGGGACGATTTGGAAGACGAATGGAAAGAGATGGACCCTAAATCGTTTGAATGACTTATGAGTACTTTAGCCCAATCCATCCATAAGACCCTCGCCTTTTTTGACGCGCAGGACTTTCCGCTCACTCTGCCGGAGATCAGAAATTATCTGGTCAAAGAGCCCTCCGGTCTCGCGGGAAGCAGTTTGTCTGAAATAAAAAAAGTGTTGGACACGCAGCTTTCAAACCTCGCCGCCCGCAAAACGGGATTATACTTTTTAGCCGGAAGGCAGGAGCTTGTCGAAAGAAGGCTGGCGAACTATCGCATCTCCCTCAAGCGATTCATCAAAATCAGGCGATATCTGCGTCCCTTGCGCTATTTCCCGTATTTGCGCGCGGTGGCCGTATCAGGCTCCCAAGCTTTGAGCCATGGCGAGCAGGCGTCGGACATTGACCTTTTTGTAATCACTTCAAAAGACAGAATTTGGCTGGCGCGCGCGCTGGTTTCTTTTTATTTTCAGATCCTGGGTCAGCGCCGGCACGGTAAACATATCAGCGATCGGTTTTGTCTCAATCATTATGTTTGCGAGGGGCACGAACTCGCGGAGGACCGCAATTTATATACCGCGGTCGAGTACGCGAGCCTGATCCCCGTCCTGGGCCGCGAGCAACTCGAGGAATTTTGGCGCGGTAACTCTTGGATCGGGAAATTTCTGCATAATCCGCGATTTCAAAAGCAAAACCATTTTTTCAAATTTGAATTCTCGGCACTACGGAAAGTCTTCGAGGCCGCATTGGATTTTACGATCGCGCCGTTTCTGAACTGGCTTTTGGGTCTGTATCAAAAGCGGCGAATAAAGAGGCGGGAGTATATTTTGGTTTCCAATAGCGAGCTTTCTTTCCACCCCGGCAGCCGGGGACAACAAATTTTAGCCAAATTTTCCGCAAAAATTGGGGGTTGACAAATGTCTGCTTTGGCTTATAATTATTAATGAAATCGGAGGGTCAAAACACTTTGAGGGCAAGAGGTGTTTTTTTAACAATTAAACCATTAAAGTAATATTTTTATGAAAATCAAGCCACTAGGTGATCGGGTTTTGGTCAAACCCCTGACCTCGGACGAGGTCACGCATTCCGGGATTGTTTTGCCGGAAAGCGCGGAAAAAGAGCAGAAAGAACAAGGCGAGATAGTCGCCGTGGGCAATGGCCCGAAGATCGGCAAACTGAAGCTCAGGGTCGGTCAGAGTATTGTTTTTGGCAAATACAGCGGGGACGAGATTGAAATTGACAAAATCCAGTACAAATTTTTAAAAGACGAGGACATCCTCGGAGTAGTGGAAAAGTAAAACAATTAATATTATTAACTACGATTAAGATATGGCAAAGGACATAAGATATAGCAACGAAGCCAGACAGGCGATAAAAACCGGGGTGGACAAAATTGCCGCGGCAGTCAAGGTTACGCTTGGCCCCAAAGGGCGATCCGTGGTGATTGACCGCAGTTTTGGTTCACCGACCATTACCGATGATGGCGTCACAGTCGCGAAGGAAGTGGAATTAAAAGACAAATTCGAAAATGTGGGGGCCTCTCTTATCCAGGAGGTGGCCAATAAAACCAATGAGCAGGCGGGGGACGGCACAACCACGGCGACTGTTTTGGCCCAGGTGATGATTGAGGAAGGCATGCGGATGCTCAAAGATGACGATCTGAAGCATAATCCCGTCCGATTGAGGCACGCCATTTCCCAGGCAGTGAAGGATGTGGTTGAGGCGCTGAAGCGCATGAAAAAGGACATCAAGACCCAGAGCGAGATCGCGCAAGTCGCGACCATTGCTTCGCTTGACCCGGAGGTGGGGCAGCTTCTTTCCGAAGCCATGAAAGAGGTCGGCAATGACGGCGTTATAACCGTGGAAGAGGGGCAGACGATCGGCCTCGAGAAAGAAGTGGTCAAAGGGATGCGGTTTGATAAAGGCTATGTTTCCCCATATATGATTACCAACGCCGATCGGATGGAAGCCGTTTGGGAGGATCCGGCGATTCTGGTTACGGATCAGAAAGTTTCGGCAGTATCAGATATTTTGCCGCTTTTGGAGAGCCTCGCCCAGTCAGGGAAAAAAGAGCTGGTGGTGATTGCTGACGAAATAGAGGGGGAGGCCCTGGCGACTTTCATTGTGAATAAAATACGCGGCACTTTCAGCGTCCTGGCAGTCAAGGCCCCGGGTTTTGGCGACCGTCGGAAAGAGCTTTTGCAGGATATCGCGGCTTTAACCGGCGGCCAGGTTGTGTCAGAAGAGCTGGGACTCAAGTTGGAGAGCGCCAAGGCCGAGCATTTGGGCCGGGCGCGCAAGGTGATTGCCACGAAAGAGCACACCACCATCGTGCAGGGCGGCGGCGACAAGCAGAAAATCGCGGATCGCATTGCCCAGATCAAGAAGGAACTGGAAGTTTCAACCTCGGAATATGATAAGGAAAAACTGCAGGAGCGTCTGGCCAAGCTTGCCGGAGGGGTCGGGGTGATCAAGGTCGGCGCGCCTACCGAGACGGAGATGAAAAACCGTAAATTCAAAATCGAGGACGCGCTCAACGCGACCCGCGCCGCTGTCGCCGAGGGGATTATTCCCGGGGGCGGATCAGCGCTCGTGAAGGCTGTCAAAGTTCTGGATGAGAAAATTGAGACCCTCAAAAACGAGGAAAAAGCCGCTTATGAAATCGTCCGGACGGCAATCGCGGCTCCGATGCGCGTGATGTTCCAAAACGCGGGAATTGAAAATTCTGATAAGCTTATTGCCCAGGTCAAAGAAGACAGCGGTAGCCGCGGGTTTGACCTCTCCGAAGTTTTCTCCGGCAAGAAAGATCTCGTGGATATGTTTGCCGCGGGAATCATTGATCCGCTCAAGGTGACAAGGCTCGCGCTGGAGAACGCGGCTTCTGTGGCCGGAACGCTTCTGACCACCGAGGCGGTGATCGTGGATCTGCCCGAGGAGAAGAAAGAGGGACCGGCAGGCGGCGGAATGCCGATGGACTATTAAAAATCATTTGGCCAGTGAGACCTCGCCCAGGGAAACCCTGGGCTTCGGTTTTATTTGTAACGCAATTGTGATACATTATTGTTATGAAAAAGCTTTTTACCTCTGAATCCGTGACCGAGGGGCATCCGGACAAGATCTGCGACCAGATCAGCGATGCTATTCTCGATACCATCCTCAAAGATGACCCGCGTGGCCGCGTGGCAGTCGAGGCGCTTGTCACCAACGGCGTCTGCGTGGTGGCCGGCGAGATCACAACCAAGACTTACGTTGATATTCCGCGGGTCGTGCGGTCCGTGATCAGGGATATTGGTTATACTGACGCCGAATACGGTTTTCAATGGGAAACTTCGGGCGTGATGGTCGCGATCCAGGAACAGTCCGGCGATATCGCCCGCGGCGTTGATTCATACGTGAAAGGACGGGAGGGCGGGATCGTCAAAGAAGACCTTACGAAGCTTGGCGCGGGAGACCAAGGGCTGATGTTCGGTTTTGCCACGGCGGAAACCCCGGAGTATATGCCCCTGCCGATTGTCCTGGCCCACAAGCTCACGCAGAAGCTGGCGCAAGTCAGAAAATCGGGACTGGTCAGAGGCTTGCGGCCGGACGGCAAATCGCAGGTCACCGTGGAATACAATGGCGAGAAGCCGAAACGCATTCATACGGTTTTGATCGCGGCCCAGCATGACGCGGAAATTGATCCGGCAAAATTGGAAAGCGAACTCACAAAACACGTCATCAGAAAAGTCATCCCAAAAAAACTTTTGGATAAAAAAACAAGAATCCTGGTCAACTCAACCGGCCGGTTTGTGAAAGGCGGGCCGCAGGCGGACACGGGACTCACGGGCCGGAAAATTATTGTCGACACGTATGGCGGGATGGGTCGGCACGGCGGCGGATGTTTTTCCGGAAAGGATCCGTCCAAAGTCGACAGGTCCGGGTCGTATATGGCCCGCTACGTGGCGAAAAATTTGGTGGCCGCGGGAGTGGCGAAGAAGCTTGAGGTGCAGATTGCCTACGCGATTGGTGTTCCCGAGCCGCTCTCGGTGAGGGTGGACACGTTCGGTACCGGCCGGATCGCCGAGGACGCGATCGTTGCGATTATCAACAAAGTTTTTGACCTGCGTCCGGGCATGATTATCAAGAATTTGAACCTCCGCCGGCCGATTTATCGGCAGGTATCAGTCTACGGCCACTTTGGCCGTAACGACCTCAAACTGCCCTGGGAAAAGCTGGACAAGGTCCGGGAAATCAAAAAATTGGCCAGATTGCGGTAATAAAAAATGGCTTAAATAAGCCAAAATAACAAAATTTTGATCCCAAGCCATTGACAGGCTTGGGTTTTTTTGCTATGCTTTGCTGTTTAAACAAAAATAGCTTTTTAAATTTGAATATCGGATTTGGCGGAAAGTATTTTTACAGGAGATGCTTGCCGCCGCAATAAAGGCCCGCAGCAAAATATGGATTGCTCTTTACAATACATCTCCTGCGGGTCTTTGTTATTTTCTGGAAACAGCGCTGGGTATTAATGACACGGGAGAATTAATACCTAATTGCCCAACACTGTCGTAATAACCAGAGTCGTTTCCAGAACAAAATTCAAATTTCAGAGGAGGAAAAGATAGATGTTTTATCAGTTACACCCTAACCGCCGGCGTTTGATAACGG
>JAUYKH010000036.1 GCA_030700065.1 bacterium
CCAAGCAATTAAATAGCTCTCCTATGAGGAGAGCCCTATATTCTATATTCCAAATTGTATATTCTTCTTCAACCGCCAATCTCCTCAGATGGCAGAACTCGCAATGACTTAAATTAGAAGGTACTATTTTTGACTTTAAAGGGTAGTGTATACCTTTTTGGCGCTTTTGTCAATAGATAATGCCCCTTTTTTGGCTAATATAAGCCAAAAAGAAATCAAGCGTCGCTTATTTAAGCCAAAATAGAATGGCTCGATTGAGCCATTTATGAGATCCTTCGGCTACTGCCTCAGAATGAACCCGATCTTCATCGGGTTCACTTCATCTTTTTTCTGATAAATGCCGGAATGTCCAACTCTTCCTCTTCTTCCGGCTCATCGGATGTGTTGTCAATCGTGTGCTGGGAAAAGATGTTTGGCCGCGAGGCCTGTGGAGTCTGGCGGCTCAAAGGCGACTCTTCTTCCCTCTCGAAAGACAGCGGGGTAACAACCGGGTGCTCCAAGCGCATCGCCGGTTTTTTGCGCGCCATTTCCTCAAAACCCGTGGCAATCACCGTAATCCTGACCTCGTCGCTCATGGCCTCGTCGATCACCGCGCCGAAGATTATCTTCGCGTCCGAATCAACGCTCCTCGTGATGATCTTCGCCGCCTCGTCCACTTCATACATCCCGAGATCCTTCCCGCCCGTAACGTTGAACAAGACTCCCTTCGCGCCGTCGATGGATACCTCCAGAAGCGGCGATTCGATCGCGGCCTTAGCGGCTTCCACGGCGCGATTCTCGCCTGACCCGCGGCCGATACCCATGAGCGCCGAGCCGGCGTCCGCCATAATGCTTTTGACGTCCGCGAAATCTACATTGATCAGTCCCGGAGTCGTCACCAAATCCGCCACTCCCTGTACGCCCTGGCGCAAAACATCATCCACTGTTCGAAACGCATCCAGGAGCGAAGTCTTTTTATCAATGATCTGCAAAATGCGATCGTTGGGGATGACAATGATCGTATCAACCTGCTCCTTCAACTCTTCCAAACCCTTTTCGGCAATTTCCCGGCGATGCACGCCTTCAAACGCGAATGGTTTGGTCACAACCGCGACAGTGAGCACTCCGGCCTCTTTGGCAATCTTGGCCAAAACAGGCGCCGCGCCCGTGCCCGTGCCTCCCCCAAGTCCGCAGGTGATAAACACCATGTCCGCCCCGCGCAGGACTTCTCCTAATTCTTCTTTGTTCTCCTCGGCCGCGCCGCGGCCCACTTCCGGATTCATGCCGGCCCCCAGGCCCCGCGTCGTCTGTTTGCCGATTTGAACCTTGCGATCAGCCTTGGAATGGTGCAGGGACTGCGCGTCTGTGTTGACCGCGACAAATTCCACGCCCGCAAGCCCGCTTGTGATCATTCGATGAATGGCATTGTGGCCCGAGCCGCCGACCCCGACAACCTTGATTCTGGCGATAGTTTCAATTTTTGGCTTAATTTCCATATTCCGCGCCATTTATGTGTAATGTTAAGTAATCAAATAATACAACTGGAATTCTGAAAATGCAAGGCTTCAAAATTCATAACTTCTTACGGCTTACGGCAAAAACTGCTTGAAAAATCTGCTCATGCGCCCAAAGCTGACGTTTGTCAAAACCCTCTTCATGAGCGAACGGGCGGCGGAACGGTTTCTGACCAGATATTCGTTGGCCCACAGAACCAGACCAACTGCCGTGGCATAGGAGGGATCCTCCACTCGTTCGATAATGGTCGAGGTATTCGACGGAAATCCGACCTGCACCGGCAAGCGCAATTCTTTTTTCGCCAACTCCACGATGCCGTGCATCCTGGCGCCCCCGCCGGTCAGGATCGCGCCGGCTGGCAGCTGGCCGTCTCTGCCCACGGATTTGAGCTCCTTGTTTACCATCTCAAAAATTTCCTCGAGGCGCGCGTGGATAATCTCCGCCAGCTGGTGGCGCGAAACGCGCCCCTCTTCATTTTTATCAATCTTCGCCAAATTGATCTCCTCATCTTTTTTCACGGTCCCCGGCAAAGCGGTGCCGTACCCGAGCTTGATTGTTTCCGCGACGTCGACGGCCGTGCGCATGCCAATGGCAATGTCATTTGTCACGTGCGACGCGCCAACCGGCAAAATGGTCGTGTGCAGGAGTTCAGACTCTTCAAACACTACGAGTCCGGTCGTGCCGCCGCCAAGCTCAATGAGCACGACCCCCAATTCCTTCTGCCGCTTTGTCAGAACCGATTGCGCGGCGGCCAGGGGGGCGAGTACCAGGTCATCAATATCAATCCCAGCCTGCATAACGCATTTGGTCAAATTTTTAATGAACGGGACGGATGCTTCGATAATCTGGCTGTCCACCTCCAGGCGAATGCCCGTCATACCCACAGGATCTTTGATGCCCGCCTGGCCGTCAACCGTAAAAAATTTCGGGATGACATGCAATATTTCCCGATTCGTCGGTATTTGAATGGCCTGGCTCGCGTCTATGACGCGGACTATGTCATTCTCGGTAATCTCTCCGTCCGCCCGCGAGACCGCGATGACGCCGTGGCTTTCAAGACCCGTGGCATGAGGCCCACCCACGGACACGACCGCGTGATCAACCGGAATTCCGGTCATCCGCTCCGCCTTTTCCAGAGCCTGGGAAATCGAAGAAACCGCTTCCTCGATGTCGACGATCACGCCTTTGCGAATGCCATTGGCGGCGGCCTCGCCGACGCCGATAATGCTCGGGGGGGAACTCTCATCTTCCCTTTTCCCGACCACCACCCGGACAGTGGTTGTGCCGACATCTAAGCCGACTAAAATTTGATCAGATGACATCTATCATGTCTTATTTATCTCTTCCGTGACAATTTTGGAAACCAGGGCGCCCTCGGCCCGGCCGCGGGCGCGGGCCATAATCTCTTTCATGACTTTGCCGAAATCCCCTTTGCCGCGCGCCCCAACGGCGGCGATCGCCTCCCGGACCAAAACGCGCAATTCATCTTCGTTCAAAGCGGCAGGCAAATACGCTTCAATGATCCGAAGCTCTGCTTCTTCTTTGGAAACCAAATCCGCCCGATTCCCGGATTTGAACTGCTCGATTGAATCCTTGTGTTTCTTCTGCTCCGAAGACAGGATCGACAAAACCTCGTCATCAGCAAGGGATTTTTTTCTTTCGATCTCTTTGTTGTGCAAAGACGCCAAGACCATCCGCAATATGGAGACCGCGGTCGGATTCCGGTCCTTGAGTGCCTTTTTCAAATCCTCGGCCAGTCTTTCTTTTAACATTTTAGTTCACCGGCGCCTGGAAAATTTCATGGGCACGAATTTACCGAGCTTTTTCAGGGTTTCCCGCTCTTCCGCCAGTTCGGCGCGCCGTTTCGCGCTGACGCGCTGCAGGTTTCTGGATTTGGGCGGAATATAGAACTGAATCTTCCGCGCCCGCACCAAAACACCGCTCTGTTGAATCTTCCTGTTAAACCGTCTCAACATGCTTTCAAACGACTCCCCCTCTTTCCGTTTAACCTCAACCACAAAAATTCACCCCCTTGAAAAATAACAAATAATTAAAATCATGATACCACACTTTGCGCTATTTGCCCAATCGTTTTTTCACCTCATCGAGAACCCGCTCGTTCGTAAACAATTCCTGCATGCCGCTGCGCATGTCCCGCAAAATGACGGTTTCCTCCATTGCTTCCTTCTGGCCGACGATCAAAGCGATTTCGCTGTGGTGGTCTGCCGCCTCCTTCAGCTGATGTTTGATGCTCTGATTGCCGAGCATGGCCTCCGCGACCTTTAGGCCGGCATCCCGAAGCTCGCGATACAGGGCGAGCGCGCGGCGGCAAGCAATAACCCCGAGTGGAATAATAAATACCTCAACGGCATTGAGCGGCGTCCGCCGATCTTCCGGAACCGCCTGAACCAATTCCTCCAGATTTGTAAAAAATCCCAACATGGGGGCCGCCCCCTCGCCAAAGTGCCGGGAGATAAGCTTGCTGTAATTTCCGCCTGCGCCCAGAACTTTTTCCTCTGTCCCTCCAGGAACATTGATCCGGAACAAAATTTTCTCTTCGGCCAGATGATTGCTCAAATTCGCGTTTAAAACATAGGGAATTTCCAAGCCGTCAATTGTCTCCAGGGCATCGACCAGGGTCGTTCGGCATGAATCATCCAAAAAATCAATCAATTGCGGAGATGACATCAGGACAGAGCGACAGGTTTGAGTCTGACAATCAAATACCGACAAGATGTTTTCACCGGCCATGTCTCTCCGGCAGTTTCCACACAAAACAGTTTCAGTTTTATCCAAATAGTCCCGTAAAACTTCCCGATAATTTGTTTGGCATGCTTTGCACCCTCGGCTCGTAATTTCCGCGATAGATTCCTTGACGCCCAAGCCCGAGAAAACCTGGGTTACGGCATTGATCAATTCAATATTCGCGAGGCTCCCGTCTTCGCCGATGACGAACACGCCCAACTCGTGGCTGATGGTAAATTGATTGCCTTCCGAACGCACTGTCGGCGAGATGTAAAACCATTTGGCCACGAATGGTCCCCTGTTTTTCAAATTCTGCGAATAAAGTTTGAAGACATTCAGCAACTGGGTCGGGGACAAAACCAAATGTTCGCTTGGATGGTCAATCCTGATAATATTTTGGCCGAAATGTCTTTCGAGCGCGCGGTCTTGCGTAAAAATTTTTTCTTCCGCTATCGGCGGCGGAACGATTTGGTTAAAACCAAAACTGCCGATCAGTCTGACGATATTATCCAAGATCGGGTTGCCGCCGAATACCGCCTCGGCCGTTTCCAGACCGGCCTCCGGCAATGTGTTTTTTTTGCGTTTTATCATGAACAAACCGTTTAGGGTGCGGCCGGATTGTAAGCGGGCGGAGAAAATGCCTGCAGGCGGGGCAGGGGAAAAATCCTGAGGAAAACCCGGCCCACGACATCTTCGCGCGGCAGGGTTCCCCAGATTCGCGAGTCAGATGAAGAAAGTCGATTGTCCCCCAAGACAAAAAATTCGTCTTGGCCGAGCGTCATATCCAAATTTCCGTAAGTTAAATTGTTGCTTGGCAGATACGGTTCCTGCAAAACCAACCCTTGCGGATGTTCGGTATTGTAAATCTCCACCTTGCCGTTCTCAACAACAACGCGGTCGTTCGGCAAACCGACAATTCGCTTGATAAAAAACTGGGACTCGTCGTTTGGAAACCGGAGCACGATGACATCGCCGCGATCAGGTT
This sequence comes from bacterium, assembly GCA_030700065.1. Taxonomy (GTDB): domain Bacteria; phylum Patescibacteriota; class Doudnabacteria; order UBA920; family 2-01-FULL-46-14; genus JAUYKH01. The sequence continues at coordinate 5,225 of JAUYKH010000036.1, forward strand.
CGCGAAAGCGATAAGAAATTTCGTCGATGATTAGATAATCGCCGTCCTGAAAATTTGGGCGCATCGAATCTCCGGTTACCACGAATGGTTGAAAGAGAAACCACCGGATCGGAACGATAATCGCGACCGCAATGACAAAGATTTTTATGAAATCGAAGACGAACAGTCCGACTGCCGCCCATGTTTTGGGATTTTGGTTTGTTTCGTCAATATCCATCGCTGTTTTTCAATACAGTAGTTTATACTATATCACTCTCGAAAAGAAAATTCAACCCCC
>JAUYKH010000040.1 GCA_030700065.1 bacterium
CAACAGTGAGCAAGGTCTGACTCTGGTTCCCGGGAGCGTCGTGTTGCGGCGTGACCAGGGGTCAAATCCGCAAACAATTAATTTGCCGGATACGATTTTTACTACGGGCGTTAATATCGGTGATGTGCGCGGGTGTTTTGAATTCCATGGATTTGTAAATTTTAAACTGAAAGTTTCGGAGAGCGCGCCGGCCGCGGTGACCCCGCAAGGCACGATTTCCGCGACTTCACCGCAAGTCTGTCCGCCCGCCACTTTGGGCAAAGCGACAATCACAGCAAGCGCGAATGTTGATTGGGAAGTGCGGGTCGGCTCTACCACCGGGACTCTCTTCATGTCCGGCGGGGTAAATGAGACCGCGTCTTCGCAAACCTCAAATCCTGACGGCAGCTCCTGGGCAACCAATGGCATGAAGTTTTATCTAGTTCAGGCCGGAACCAATACTGAAATTGCAAACACGACTGTGAACTTTGACACTACCGGATGTGCGCATGTCACGGCATCGGGCACTATTACCGCGACCAGCCCTGGCTGTCCGCCGGATGGAACAGGTGTGGTTACGATCACGGTCAGCAATCCGACCGTACCTTGGGTGGTACGGGTGGGTAATGAAGGCAGGGATAATGGCAACAACAATTTTATGTCAGGCGGGCCTGGGGGGGTCCACACGCAAACGACGGGCGATTGGGTCACGGATGGCATGACATTTTACCTTGTCGCGTCCAATCCGGGCACCTTCGATCAAGTAACTGTCAATTTCACAGGCTGTCCTGTTCAACCCGGCCAAGGCCAGCTACAGATCAAAAAGGAAGTTCGGAACATCAGCCAAACAGGTTCTTTTAATGACACTGAAGTTTCCGCCAATCCGGGCGACACAGTCGAATACAAAATCACTCTTTCGGCCCAGAACAATTCAGTAGACAATGTCAGCGTCCGGGACAGTCTCGATTCCAGACTGACTTTCATATTGGGCAGTTTGAGAAGCGATACCGGGGTTCTTAACAGCGGCAGTTTCTTTGGTAGCGGTAGCGGGCTCAACATGGGCGGTATCAGTCCGAATAATCCAGTAACAATTTATTTCCAGGCAACTGTGGCTCCCGAGAGTTCTTTCACCGCCGGCACGCATATTTTGCCCAATACGGCTACTGCCACAAGTGGCAGCCAGTCAGTGCAGGATACGGCCAATGTCCGAGTGGTCGTGAGCGCCCCCATTGTTATCCAACAGGTTTACGCGCTTGGCATCACCAAACGCGTACAGAATGTAACGACCACCTCCGCCTTTTCGACATCGGTTTCGGCGAATCCGACCGAGCGCGTAAAATTTGAAATTGTCGTCAATACCGCGGGCAGTGACGCCGCGCAGACCAATGTCACCCTCCGCGATATTATAAATGACAACCGGCTGACATTTGTTGCCGGCACGATGCGGCTGAATAATAATACTGTCCCAAACGAGTTGGCCGTGTTCGGCGGGTCCGGGCTTAGCTTGGGAACTGTTCAGGCCAACGACACGCGAACCCTGACTTTCGAAGCCAATGTCGCGGGAAGCTCGTCTTTCTCTGCCGGCACGACTGCCACGCTGATTAATACCGCCAATGTGCGAAGCGATCAGGTCGGAGTACGCCAGGCCCAGGCGCAGGTGATTGTGAGCGTATCGGCGGTCACGCAAGACCCTGCCCTTAGCATCACCAAGAGAGTGAGAAATATCGATGACAACACCAGCTTTAGCACATTTGTCACGGTTGATCCGGGCGAACGGGTCAGATTTGAAATCGTAGTAACCAATACTGGCAATGCCGCGCTTAGCAATGTCATTGTGCGCGACAACTTTCCTTCTTCCAGATTGAGTCTCACGGGTGGGGATACGGCATTGGTGGCAAGCAATGGCTTTAATGCCGGCGGCATGGGGATCGGCGGATCTCGGACATTTATTCTGGATGCTACGGCCATTGGCAATGATTTTGCTTCTGTTACCAATACGGCTTTTGCTAGAGCGGACCAGGTAAGTGAAGTACAAGCCCAAGCGACCGTAGAAATTCGCCCTGTCACCACGTCGCCGCCGCGGGACCTCGTGATCAACAAACAAGTCCGGAATTTGAGCCAGAATGAGACGACTTTTCGCAACTCTACATCCGTTAACCCAGGGGATCGGCTCGAATATCGAATCGTTATTGAAACCACGGGCAATGCTTCACAGAACAATGTGATCGTCAGGGACGCTCTGCCCGGCCGACTTACCTTTGACAGCGGCGACTCTTCGCTCTTTGGCAGCGGCCGGAATTTCGGCACGCTCTCGGCCGGAACTTCACGAACGGTTATTTATCAAGTGATAGTCGCGGGCGCTTCGTCTTTTTCAAGCAATACTGTAACCACTTTGATCAATACGGCTTCCGTGAGATCAGACGAGGTCGGCACTAGATCTGATGAGGCGTTTGTCAATGTTCAGGGTCCGTCTGTACCAGGCGTTTCGATCGCCCAGAGCAAATCCGCGTTTAATATCACGCAAAATAGGGACGCGACTACAGTCGCGGCCAATCCCGGGGATACGATTGAATATACCCTGCGTTTCAGAAACACTGGTTCTGGCAACCTGACCAATGTTGTAATCGAGGATGATATCCGGGATGTGCTGGAACTGGCGCAAATGACCAATACCGGCGGCGCTGTCGTGGACAACAATGTGATTCGTTTTCCCGTGGTTTCTGTGTCTGCGGGAAGCGAAATTACCAGGACTTTCCGAGTCACGGTCAGAGCCGCGAATACGTTCCCGGCAACCGCGGATAGTTTCATGGTCAATTTTTACGGGAACGAAGTGCGAGTCCAGGTCAGACGGCCGCAAGTGGCGCCCCTCGTGCTCGTCACCCCCAGAACCGGGGCGGGCGAGTGGTTCGTGGTTGCGCTGGCAGGACTAACTACTGCTGGGTATTGGATTTATCGCAGACGGAAACTAAATCGTCAGGTTCCAGGACTGGCAGTATAAAAATTATAGAGCGACAAAATCCCGCCCTTTCAAAGGCGGGATTTTGTGATATAATGGCCGCACTACGGTCCCCAAGGAGGAAATGAATGTCACAGCGGAAAGAGATCATGACAGTAAACGCGAAAATTCTCGCGGATGGCAGATTGTGGAATTACGGTCCAAACGCGCTGATGCAGGCGGAAATCCGTCCGATCGGCAGCGGTCCGGACCATAGCCCGCGAGCTATAATCACGGATTATCGCACAGAGGTACATACGCTCTGCAAGAGGATGCAGTGGAACCCGTGTAACCCGAAAAGGTATCAAGACTTCGAGGAAGCAGTTTGTTCGCCGGCACGCGTTGTCATAGAACAAGTTGGCGAGAGCGATTTTGAAATCAAGCTCTTTGAGACGAATGTCTGCAACCCGGACAAGACACTGATCAGTGTTGATCTGGAGTTTTCGCTTGTCCGTGGGGAAGGCTTTCGTTTGAAATCAGATTCCTTGTGGCAATTCGAATCACATACCCTGATTCGCCAGTACCCCAACGAGTATATGCCGCCTACCATTGTCACTGCCTACTTCACTTTCCTATTTTTGACAGATGGCGATAATCCGGTGCATTACGAGAAGTTTGAATTCGCGAACGGTCGCGAGAATATAAAGGACGTGTTTCGGATTGCCAAAGATCTGGAACGTCTCCGCTGTCCGCAGTCAGCGCTTTGAAAATGGGCATCAGATTGATCGGTGCCCATTTTTGTTTGCCTCTTGTGCGGAGGACTCAATGGGGCATATAATGATTTATCATGCCCAACACGACCCCCGCAATTTCCCCGCAAACATTGAGTGATCTGAAAAAAGCCTTCGAAGCCTCCCCGAAGGGATTTGTCATTACGGATTGGGGAGCGCCGCGTTTTGCCGTGGTGGATTTTGCGACTTTTGAAAAACTGCGGACTCAAAAAAAAACGGTGGCCCCGATCAGGACAATTTTAGTCACTGGCGGCGCCGGCTATATCGGCTCCCACGCCGTAAAAGTTTTGCGGCAGAGCGGGTACGAGGTAGTGGTTTACGACAATCTCTCGACCGGCCGCCGCGAGGCCGTGGGGGATGCCAAGCTTATTGTCGGGGATTTATCCGACCGCGAATTATTGGCCAAAGTCTTTGCTGAAGAAAAGATTGATGCCGTGATGCACTTCGCGGCCAGCATCGAGGCGGAGGAATCCGTCTTTAAGCCGGTCGAGTATTTCCAGAACAATGTCATAAATGGGCTTTATCTTCTCGATGCCATGGTCGCCGCCGGGGTTGCCAGATTGGTCTTTTCTTCGTCAGCCGCGGTCTACGGCGATCCGGCCAAATTTCCCATCGCGGAAGACAGTACGTGCGAACCAGCTAATCCGTACGGGGAGAGCAAACTGGTTTTTGAAAAAATCTTGAAATGGTATTCAAAAGCCTACGGCCTTCACTCCATAAGTCTGCGCTATTTCAACGCGGCGGGAGCGGACGCCGCTTCAGGGCTTGGCTATCGCAGGGAAAAAATGTCGCACCTCATCCCGCGCGTGCTGGATGTCGCCGCGGGCAATGAAAAAGAAATCGAAGTCTACGGTCAGGATTATGCCACGCCGGATGGCACATGCATCAGGGATTATATTCACGTTCTGGATTTGGCGGAGGCGCATGTCGCGGCGCTTGAGAAACTGGCCGCAAGCAACGGCGCGTACGTATATAACGTTGGCACAGGCAGGGGATACTCGGTCCTCGAAGTGGTGGATGCGATCATGGAAGTCACCGGGCACATGATCCCGATCAAGGTCTCGGAGCGTCGGGCAGGAGATCCGGCCAAGCTTGTCGCGGACAGCACCAAGATCCAAAGAGAATTCGGCTGGCGCCCGCGGCACGATCTGCAATCGATTATCGAAACATCCTGGCAGTGGCATAGGAAAGTTTGAACTTAGCAAGGCTTGACCAGGCGGCAGTTTTTTGCTACAATAGCCAGTTCTTTTGAAATACATATTTTACTAGAGGAGGTACACATGATGGGGCAAAATTTTGACCCGAAAGAGGAGGCACAAGTGTTGGAACGTACATTGTGCCAGTACTGTGAGGACGTAGGTCCATGCCGGTACTGCAAACGGGGGAGGGAGGAAGAGGCCGCCCGGCGGAGAAAATGAACTGCTTTTGAAGCATGGGACTTCGGGAGTGATCGAAATCGATCACTCCTTTTTGTTGGCGTGTTATAATTATCTCACTGTGAAAATACTCGTCAAAGTGAAAGCAGGAGCAAAACAGGAGTTTGTGCGCCAAATCGGCGCGAACAATTTTGTTGTTTCGGTGATGGCGGCGCCGGAGAAGGGAAAAGCTAATGAAGCCGTGAGATCCGCCTTGGCGGATTATTTTAATGTGCCGAAATTTAGTATAAAAATCCTCGCCGGCCATACGACCAAAAATAAGCTTATTCAAATTCATGTTTAAATTGAGAAACCTATATGCAAATCACATGCCCCGCGTTTGAACACAATCAAACAATTCCCAGGAAATACACCTGCGACGGCGAGAATATCAATCCGCCACTTGAGTTTTCAGATGTGCCGGAGGCTGCGCAGAGCCTAGTACTGGTTATGGATGATCCAGACGCGCCAGCGGGATTATGGGTTCATTGGACGCTGTGGAACATTGATCCGAAAATTTCCGAAATCCCCGAAGACAGTGTTCCTGAAGGGGCGGTGCAGGGGGCAACGAACAGGGAGAACCATTATGGCGGCCCATGCCCGCCGGATCGCGAGCATCGTTATTTTTTCAAGCTTTACGCGCTAAAATCCAGACTTGATCTGGATGCATCAGCCGACAAAGCCGCTCTTGAGGCGGCCATGGCAGACCAGGTGATTGAACAAGCCGAGCTCATAGGGCTTTACAATCGCCGCTAAATTTAGCATTATTAGGGCATATGGATCAGCAGCAAAGTGCCCCTGAAAAAGTCGGTCCGAGGGACGTATTTTTGCATCTCCTGGCCATAGTGACCCTATACGCAAGCGCCATTACTTTTTCGGTGCTTATTTTTGATTATATTGATATTTATATTCCCGATCCGCTCATCGATAATAATTATTACAGCGTGAGTTCCTCATATCAATCGATCCGCTGGTCCATCGCATCACTTATAGTTATTTTCCCTGTTTATCTGCTTACCACTCGTCATCTCAATAGGTCATACTCCGGCGATCCTGCTAGAAGTAATTTGCGGACCCGAAGATGGCTCCTGTATTTCACTTTATTGGTTGCCACCCTCATAATCATCGGCGACCTGGTAACCTTGATTTATCGTCTCTTGGGTGGCGAGCTGACCATTCGGTTTGCCCTCAAAATGTTGGCGGTGCTGTTCGTGGCCGGTTCGATTTTTGGGTATTACCGCGCAGAGCTTAAAAAATATAAATGAAGTTTTTTGTGTATACAATTATCGCCGTAGTCGCCGCCGCGGTCATCGCGGGATTTTTTGTTGTCGGCTCGCCGCAAGAGGAGCGATTGAGGAGATTCGACGAAATGCGGGTACAGAATCTGCAATTCATTCAGTCGGAAATTATATATTTTTGGCAAAATAAAAATCATCTGCCCGCATCCTTAGACGATTTGCGCGACGATATCCGAGGAATCAGTATTCCGCGGGATCCTCAGACCGGCGAGTCATACGGCTATCAAACAAAAGGGTCGGCGAATTTTGAGCTATGCGCCAATTTTGCCAGGGCTGGCCGTTTCGAGAACGCGCCCGCGAGCGGCATTCAGAAGTCGGTTCCGGCGGGTATCGGCTATTCCCCCGGAGGGTACGGCAATTGGCAGCATGACGCGGGGAGAGTTTGCTTTGAGCGCACGATTGACAGAGATATATACCCCCCAATTAGAAAAGAATGAATATCAAATTATCCGTTGTAATTCCGGCTTTTAATGAATCAAAGAGAATTTCGCAAACACTCGAGGGCACAGATGCTTATCTGCGAAAACAAAATTACGACTACGAGATAATTGTTGTCGATAACGGCAGTAACGATAACACCTGCGACATCGTCAAAGAATATCAGGAGAGGTCCGTCAAGAATCTCGTCCGGCTTTGCTTGTCGAAAAGCATAGGAGCGAAGGGAAGCGCCGTAAAAATGGGCATTTTGGATTATGCCCATGGAGATTTTGTGGTATTTATGGACGCTGACAATGCCACTCCCATCTCGGAAATAGAGAAATTCTGGCCGTTTTTAGAAAGCGCCCAATACCAAGTGGTGATCGGATCGCGATATGTTCATGAATCCAACGTCAGTCAAAAGCAGCCGTTTTATCGCGTAGTCTTGAGCCGAATGAGCAATCTGCTCATCCAAATACTTTTAATAAAGGGAATCAAAGACACCCAGCTCGGATTCAAGGCGTTCCTGGGGAAAGCGGCGAAAGATATTTTTTCACAAGTCAGCGTGCCCGGTTGGGGGTTCGACATGGAAGTCTTGACTATCGCGATAAGACATGGATACAAAATCAGAGAAGTCGGTGTGATTTGGCGCGAAAGGGGAGGGAGCCATGTGCCGCTCGGAGCGTATGTTCAGAGTTTTCTGGATCTTCTCAAAATTAAAATCAATTCCATTCTCGGACGATACAATAAAAAATGAAAAGAGCCGCGTCTTTTTTAATTTTGATCGCCACAACTTTGGTTTTTTCCCCAATCTCGGCCCAAGCGGGCTCGGAGGGGGGAGTTTTGGTCGTCAAAATAAAGGACCAAAAATACGGGCCGATTTTGGAAAATTATGCAAACCAAGTAGAGTTATTATTTGATGAAACTTACCGAATTAATGTTTCAGACAAGTCGAGGGCAATGTCAGAATTGGACCGTGAGCCTTGGGTGGCTTATGTCGAAAGCGACAGGCTTTTGAATACAACGATGACTGCCGCTGATCCGCTGTTCGTGCTCGACGAGCAGGAGCTCACGAAGCAATGGTACCTGCCGAAAATTCAGGCTGACAAGGCGTGGAATAAAACGACCGGAAGCAATCTCATTATTGCCATAATTGATACCGGGATAAACGCGAAGCATGAAGATATGAATGACGGGAGGGTTATCGCCGGGTACGCGACCTATTGCCAGGTTGAAAATGCGGAAACCGGAGATTGCCTGATTCGAGTATCCGGTGATTTGGCCGCCAACGTCAATTCAGATGATAACGGACATGGAACAATTGTGGCGGGAATTATTGGGGCGATCTCCAACAATAACAGAGGGATTGCCGGGATCAACTGGCACGCCAGACTCATGCCGATCAAGGCCCTTGATTCGACCGGGACCGGATACGCGTCAGACGTGGCCTTGGCACTGCGCTGGGCCGCTGACCACGGCGCTCGCGTCGCCAACCTTTCCATTGGCGGGCCGGGACTTGAATCAGTGCAGGTTCTACAGGACTCGGTAACTTATGCTTTCAATAAGGGCGTATTGATTGTGGTAGCGGCAGGGAATGACGCCGCCGCCATAGGCGGGAATTTGAATACCAATCCCAGTTTGCCGGTTTGTGCCAACGGCGGACAAAACATGATCGTCGGGGTCGCGGCAGTGGACGCGGCTGATCGCAAAGCGCTTTTTTCCAACTATGGCTCCAATTGCGTTGATATTTCCGCGCCGGGCACTGGCACTTTCGTTGACAAGCAAACAAAGCAGGGCTTGGTTTCCACTTATTACGATCCCACCCGTCCTGGCGAGAACAATTTGTATGTTTATGCTTTGGGAACGTCCATGGCTACCCCGATGGTGAGCGCCGTGGCTTCGCTGATGATGGACACGTTTCCAGAATTGGACGTTCGGGCCATTCGCGATAGGCTCATTTCAAGCGCGGATAATATTGATCAGCTGAATCAAACGGGCTGCGATGGGTCTTCGTGCGCCGGCCATATTGGCCAAGGGCGACTCAATGCTTACAAAGCGGTATATTTTTCGACCATATTTGCCACGGGTAGCGTGGTGAGAAATGAGCAGAACAGTCTTTTTTTGATCGAGCAGGGGATAAAGCGGCCCCTTTCAGAATACGTCTACAAACAGCGATTTGGCGCGGTTCCGGTAATTCAAGCGACCACGGCCCAGCTTGACACTTTTCCGACCGGAACGCGCGTTCCACCCGCTGACGGCACGCTTATTAAAGAACCGAACATTCCGACAGTCTATCTCGTAGGCGGGGGACAAAGGCTCGCTTTATCCTATCTCGCTTTTACATCCAGGGGGTTTCGTTTTCAAGATATCGTCACCCTTCCGGCGGAAGAAATCGCTGGGATACCGCCAGGCCAGGACGCGGACGTTTTGGACGGCGCTTTGATGAAGTCGCCTGATCACCCGGCCGTATTTATTCTGACGAGCCGGGCGCGGCGGCTCCTGTCATATTTTGTGTTCAAGGAGCGCGGGTTTGATCAATCGCCGATTGCCATAATTTCACTCGAGGAATTGGCGAAATTCCCGGTGCATCCCGATGGATTTTTGTATCCTCCCGCGGAAGGAACTCTCATGCGCGGCGACGAGATTAGCACTGTTTTCATGATTGAGGGCGGGAAGAGACGCGGTCTGAATTTGCCGGCGTTTCAGACACGGGGTTTTAGGTTTGAGGACGTGAAGGTTTTATCGCAAAGCGAAGTGAGCGGTTACGAATTAGGAACGGACATCATAGAATGAAGTTTCAAGTTTCAAGTTTCAAGTTTCATTTTTTTCTGTCGTCCATTATTTTGATTTCGACGCCGTTGCTGGTTTTGGCACAAACGACAGGTTTTGATCCAAATTTACTTATTTCCGACGAACGGTTTTCTGACACGGCGACCCTGGGCGGAGCCGAAGGCATTCAAAAATTTCTGGAGCACCAGGGCAGCGTACTGGCCAATACTTCTGCAGATTTTCTGGTCAAATTGCGCGAGCCGGACACCGCTCTCAAAAGTCGTTTGCCTGACCCGCGGCCGAATCTCGGCCGGTTGAGAACCGCGGCTGAACTTATTTATGATGCGGCTACGTCTGCGGGACTGAACCCCCAGGTGGTGTTAGTGACCCTGCACAAAGAGCAGTCTCTCTTGGGCGGCAATTTTTTAACGCGTGATTTGCAGAGAGCGCTTGACCGCGCCTTGGGCTTCGGCTGTCCTGACGAAGGCGGTTGCGGCGATATTTTTCTCGGGTTTTATCACCAGTTGTTTGGCAACTTTGATGCGTCTGACAACCGGTTCATTGGGATGCCGATGTCGCTCATGCGCAGTTTCAATTTTGAAGTCGGCGGAATCAGAGTCGGCAGGGGTCCCGCGGTGGACGCTTTGAACAACGCGTACGGCAACGGCAACCGCGTTCGAACCGCCCGAAAAGGAGACACTATCATGTTTGAAAATACCCAAGGCCCCCCAAACAACGCCCCGCAGTATCAACAAGTAACACTTTCCAATTTTGCCACAGCGGCTTTGTATCGGTATACGCCGCACGTTTACAACGGCAATTTTAATTTCAACAAATTTTTCATCGCTTGGTTCAGATACCCCAACGGCACGCTTATCCAAACTGCCGGCGATGCCAGGGTGTATGTTGTGGACAATGATGTCAGAAGGCCGATCTCCAGCTATGTGGTTACCGAGCGGGGCCTCAATCCGGCGGCGGTAATCACATTGTCAGCTTTGGAATTTGACGCGTACTCGCTGGGTGATGTTGTGCCGCCCAAGGACGGGACTTTGATAAAAAATTCCCTCGGGCAGATATATTTAGTGGAGCAGGGAACCAGAAAGTTGCTCACGAGCTTTGTGGCAGCACAGCGGAAATTGAATCTGGCGGAGGCGGTTGTTTTACCGGACGACGAAATAACGAGCTACACCGATGGGGGCAAGGCGTTGCCCGCCGAGGGGACGTTGGTAAAATCGAAAGACAACCCTGCCGTTTATGTAATCACTAACAATGAAAAGCGGTTACTCTCCGCGTTCGTGTTTAAACAGCGCAAATATTCTTTCGCCGATGTTCTGTCGGCAGAGGCGGGTGAACTGGATGGTTACCCGACAGGGCCGCTCATGGCACCGCTCGATGGGACCCTTATCAAGGCGGCCGAAGAGCCGGCCGTGTACCATGTCACAAACGGACAGCTCCAGCCGCTAACATTTTTTGTATTCACCAATAGGGGTTTCCGCTTCCGAGATGTAATATCCGTGCCAAAGGCTGAACTTGCGACTTGGGAACTGGGCAAACCAATGCCTCCGCCCACGGGATTGCTCGTCAAAAATACCACGAGCCCGGCGGTTTACTATATCGAGTCAGGCACCAAGCGCCCCATATCTTATGATGTTTTCTTGAGCCGCAAATTCAGCTTCAAAGATGTAGTGGTCGGCGCGGACGCGGAAATTGACGCAATCGAGCTTACGGATGATCTGACGCTTCCTGAACGCGCGTTGGTCAAGACGCGGGATTCCGCGGCCGTATATTATCTCGTGGACGGATCGATGCGCCCCCTAACCTACAACGCGTTCATCAATCGCCGTTTGCGATTTGAAGATGTAGTCACTATTTCGCCTGAAACTTTGGCCGAATATCCTATCGGCGCGGTCGTCGAGAACTGATCGATCTAAACCGTTTTCAAGCCCCGCGTCAAAGCGGGGCGTTTTTGTGTTATAATATCAGTGTAAAATTTATGTCAAACATCGGCCGAAACATCGTTTCTTTGGGGTTATCCAGAATCACGTCCGGGCTCCTTTTGTTTTTTGTTTACGCGAAGCTTGCATCGTATCTCGGGCCAGCGGGTTTTGGCAAGTTTTCTTTGATCCTGGCCTATTACACAATTTTTTTGCTTTTTGTGGATTTTGGCATATCGCGCTACGTGATCAAAAAAATCAGCGAGGATAAAAGCCAAACGCCCCTGTATTTCGGGAATTTTTTCATCGCCCAATTTTTTTTGGCACTGATCGTTTTTTCCCTGTTTATTTTCATCCCGCGGTGGTTTGACTATGATGCCGAAGTCGCGCGCGCCATGTTTTACATAGGGATAGGCTTGCTGTTCGGGGCCTTGAGCATCCCTTTCGCGGCGATTATTCAGGCGTGGCAGAAAATCCACCTTCTGGCCGCGGTATATTTTTTCGATTCTCTGATCCGCGCCGTGTGGCTCATCCTGGCCATTCTTTGGAGCAAAGATCTGGTTTTTATTTTTTTCGTTTATTCGTTGACCGGAGTTTTTGATATAGTCATTTACGCGATCCTCACGCGGAAGATTGCGCGGCCCAGGTTCCAATTTGACCAGGGTCTCACCAAAAAATTATTTATGTATGGCATCCCTTTCGCGTTCGTCTCCGGATTTGAAATTTTGATTGCCAAAGTGGACATCGTCATCCAAAAATTTTTTCTGCCCTATTACGAGGTGGGACTTTATTCCGCGGCATACCGCTTTCTGGATTTTCTGACATTTATTCCGGCAGTCGTCGCCATCAGTTTATTCCCGGTTCTTTCGGAAATCCCGGATTTAAAAACCCCGGAAACCAAGGGTATTATTGATCGATTTAACCGCTATATGCTTCTGCTCGCAATTCCGCTTGGCACGGGGGCGACTATGTTCGCCGACAAGATCATTTTCACGCTATTCGGGCCGGAATACACAGGTTCGATTTTAATATTTCAAATTCTGATTTGGTCCACGGTGATTACTTTTGTCTATGCCGTTTCGAACGTGATCATGCAGGTCAGGCAAACAAAAAGGGCAGTATTGATTCTGGCGGTTGCCGCGGCGGCAAATGCTGTTTCCAATGTGATTCTGGTCCCGCGGTTTGGGATCATAGCTTCCGCCTGGCTCACGGTCGCGACATATCTTCTGGTTGCCGCGCTGTATATTTTTTACTCAAATAACACCGCTCGCCACTCCTACCATCCGTACGTCTTTTGGCCGGTGATTGCTTCAGCGTTGATGGCAGCGGGGCTGTGGGCGATACGCGACGCAAATATTTTTTTAATCACCTTAATTGCGATAGCCATCTATTTCGGCGTTCTGATCGCAGGCGGTTATGTAAAAAGAGAGGATTGGCTGTTTATTAAATCGGTAGTAACAAAACCATCGCCGTGAAACTTTCCATCCTCATCGTAAATTGGAATACCCGCGATCTTTTGATCAAATGCATTAATTCTATCCTAAACAATGCGCCAAGCTTTGATTACGAGATAATTGTGGTGGACAACAATTCGAGGGACGGCAGCGTGGAGACTCTGACTAATTTATTGGGGCACAACAAGAAGATACGCCTTCTTCAATCGTTGAGGAATTTGGGGTTTGCCCGCGCAAACAATTATGCGTTTCAAAATTCAATCGGTGAATATATTTTTGCGTTGAATCCTGACACAGAAGTTCATCCTTGCGCAATTGATTTGCTTGTTTCTTATATGGAGGCTCATCCGGCGGTGGGTGTGGCGGGACCGAAGCTTTTGAACCCTGACGGAACGGTTCAGCAGTCAGTGCGGCGATTCCCAACTATTTCGTCGTCTGTTCTGGTTTTTTCCGGCCTGTATAGGATTTTTCGTCCGCGGCGCTATCTCATGGACGATTTTGACTATAATCACGAAGCCGACGTTGATCAGGTCATGGGGGCGGCGCTTCTGACGCGCAGAAGCATAATTGAGAAATTGGGACTGTTTGATGAAAACTTTTGGCTCTGGTATGAGGAAGTCGATTTTTGCAAACGGGTAAAAGATGCCGGATACCAAGTGAAATTTTACCCTGGCGCCCAAGTCATGCATCGCGGGGCAGAAAGTTTTTCCCAGCTGGCGGTTTTTGAGCGGAAAAGAGTCGCGGGACGAAGCTTGGTTTATTATTTCAAAAAAAATGGAAACATATTCCAGGTTTTAGCCATCGCAGTGGTTATCCCGGCGGTTTTGTTCGCTGCCTGGTTTTTGGGGCGCCTGGAAAGAGCTTTCAAATTTAAGCTTCACCCCCATGCCTAGTAATACCACTTTTGCAAAAGCCTTAATTGTCATGGCGCTCTTGGAAGGGATTTCTTTGCTGTCGTTCGTTTACCCGGCAATTTCCCTGCCACTGCTCTTGGTAGCCGCGGTTGCGACCTTTTTCATGTCGTTACGAAAGTTGGAATGGGGAATTTATATTTTGTTTGGGGAATTATTTTTGGGTAGCAGGGGACATCTGCTGGAGCACGGATTTTTGTCTCTAAGGTTGGTCGTTTTTTTGGCAGTATTTGTAGCGTGGATTGTGAGCAGAATCAAGAATCAAGAATCAAGAATCAAGGAACTCCAAACCGTAATTCATAATTCTAAATTCATAATTCTATATGCGCTGTTGTTGTTGGTAATCGGTCTTGGGGTGGTTAATGGTTATTTTCGTGGGAGCGGCTTAGCAAATATCTTCAACGATGCAAACGGGTATCTGTATTTGGCCATTCTTCCGGCGGTTCTGGCGGGAATTCGGACCCAGGAGGCTGTAGCAAAGTTATTCAAAATTTTGGGCGCCGCGGTTGTTATCATCGCGGTCAAAACGCTAATTTTATTTGTGTGGTTTACTTACGGCCTAGGAGGGGTTGCCACGCTATATCATTGGGTATTAGATCAGGACATTGGCGAGATTACCGGTGTTGTGGGCAGCGCGTCGAGGATTTTCATGCAGAGCCAATTTTACGCGCTGGTGGGCCTGTTTGTTTTCGGTCTTCTTACCCTCCCCTTGCCCCTCCCATCAGGGGGGGGGGATGAGGAAGAAGATTCCTCCCCCCTTGTGGGGGAGGTTGGGTGGGGGGGGAAGTGGTTGGTTGTCGCCGCGGCAATATTTTCCGTCATCATGAGCTTATCGCGCAGTTTTTGGCTTGGCGGCATTGTGGGAGCTGTATTTGCGGCGGCAATGCTGCTCTTTTATTTCCGCGTGAGTTGGAAAAGATTTGCTAAATTTGCCGCAGTTTTGATTTTAATTGCCGGGGCAGAGGTTAGCATATTTGTTGCAGTCTCGAAGACTGCAGGACAGAGCGAGACAGTCGGGAGCCGCCTTGAAAATCCAGTTTCAGAAGCCGCGGGCGGGGCGCGGCTGCTGCTTCTGCCAGAATTGCTTGAGCAAATAAAACAAAGCCCAATTGTTGGAAAAGGTTTTGGCCGAGAAGTGACTTATTCCAGTTACCTGCCGGATCGGGTGACGGCCGATAATCCAGAAGGAAAAATTACCAGCTTTGCCTTTGAATGGGGCTACCTTGACACGATATTAAAAATTGGACTCGCTGGGACATTGGTTTATCTATTATTCATTGCAAAAGTATTTGGGGACGGCTGGTCAAAGTTTCAAGTTCCAGGTTTCAAGTTTCAAATACTGGGATTGCTATCCGGTTTAGTCGCGCTAGTTATTTTAAACATCACCACTCCCTATCTTAATCATCCGCTGGGAATCGGATATTTGATGCTAAGTCTTGTTGCTTTTAAGAACTATGAATAAGCCGCTCGTCAGCGTTGTTATTCTTTCATACAACAGCCGGAGGTACATTGAAAAATGTCTGGATAGCGTGTTGCGGCAGGATTATCCAAATATTGAAATTTTGATTTTGATCAACGGATCGGATGACGGATCAGTCGAAATCATCAAATCAAAATACTCCCGGATTAAAAAAATTAAGATTCTCGAGCCGGGGGCAAATTTGTGGTTTAGCCGAGGGAATAATTATACTTTTTCCCATGCCAAAGGCGAATATATCATGGCCTTGAATCAAGACACTATTTTGCGAAGCAATTTTGTAAGTCTTTTGGGAGGGGCGATGGAGGCAGATATCACTTTGGGTTCGGTAACAGGCAGACTTCTTCACTATAAATTTGATATTGACTCTGAGACCAGAATTTTGGACAGCACGGGGATCGAGATTTTTAAAACCCGCCGCGTAATCGACCGGGGGCAATGGGAGGTGGACCGCGGTCAATACGATCGTGACACGGACATATTTGGCGCATCAGGCGCGGCTGCCATGTACCGCAAATCTGCGCTTGAGCAGATAAGAATTCCAAAAATCGGCGGAGGGTACGAATATTTTGACGAAGATTTCATCGCTTATAAAGAAGATGTGGACCTCGCCTGGCGCCTCCGGCTTGCCGGCTATGGCTGCCGATATGTGCCGCAGGCCGTGATTTTCCACGGCCGCAACGTCGGCCGGTCCTGGCCGACCCAATTTATTCGGTTTATCCTCAATCGCCGCCGACAATCCCGCGAAATAAGAAAGCTCTCTTTCAAAAACCATTATCTGATGATGGTAAAGAATGAAGTTCCCGCGGTTTTTTGGCGGCACTTCGGCTACATATTAACCAGAGAAATTTTATTGCTGCTTTACACGATAATTTTTGAACAGTTTCAGATTTTCGCCGCCAGAGACTTCTTCAAACAGCTCCCTCACGCGCTCAAAAAACGAAAATTTATCATGGCGAATGTGAAAATTAGTCCGCACGATATTCGAAAACTGTTCCATTAACTCGTTTCACAGAGCTGCCTGCAAGAATAATGACAACGCTAGCACAATCCCTATACGGTTGTTATTTTTATTCAATCACATTGTAATTTAGGAAGATACTTGATAACTTAACGATATGGCTGATTTATCGGTTATCATTGTCAATTTCAATACCAAAGACAAGCTCCGTGCGTGTTTGCGGTCGGTTTTTGCGTCACGAACGAAATTTAACTTCGAAGTCTGGGTGGCGGATAACGCCAGCAGTGACGGGTCAGTGGAGATGGTAAGGGAGGAATTCGGGCAGGTGAAGTTGATTGAGAATAATGAGAACGTTGGGTTTGCTAAAGCCAACAATCAAGCCCTTCGCAAAGCGCAGGGACGATATTTTCTGCTTTTGAATTCCGATGTCGAAGTCTCGGCGGACAGTTTTGACAAGATGCTTGTCTATATGGATAATAATCCCATGGTCGGCGCGGCGGGCTGCCGGGTAATGAAAACCGACGGAACTTTGGACAAGGCGTGCCGCAGAAGCTTTCCCAATCCAGTCAATTCTTTTTTCCGCCTGACAGGACTGTCATTTCTTTTTCCACGAAGCAGAGCCGTCGCATCTTACAATTTGACTTATCTGCCCGAGGACCAGATCGCGGAAGTAGACAGCGTGATGGGCGCGTTTTTGCTCATTAGACGCGACGTAGTGGCACGGGTTGGACTTTTGGACGAACAGTTCTTCATGTACGGTGAGGATTTAGACTGGTGTTACAGGATCAAAGCGGCCGGATACAGGGTGATGTACGTGCCGACAACTTCAGTGATTCATCACAAAGGATCGTCTTCGAGAAAGCTTCCGCAAAAAGCGCTTTATGAATTCCACCGCGCCATGGAACTTTTTTACAACAAACACTATCGCGCGAAATACAATTTTTTATTAAACCTTATCGCGTACGCGGGAATTTGGCTGCGTTACGCAGTACTCGCAGCCGCAAACAGCGTAAGACAAGAAAAATATGTTAGCAAATGAAACACCCGAGAATACTAATAATCCGAAGATGAGCTCTGTCAAGAAATTTTTTGTCCTGCTTTTTGTCGTTCTAGTATTTTTTGCGGGCGTGCAGTTGGGGCGCTCCGACAGCAAATTTAGCAGGGCATTGCCAATTTTTGTTGACGAAAATCGGGGAAATGCGCCTGGGGAAGTGGATTGGCAAATTCTCTGGGATACGATAGACAAAATAAATCAAAGGTATTTGGATAGGCCGGTCGACATGACCAATCTTTTGTATGGAGCGGTGAGCGGCGCGGTCGCGTCCTTGGATGATCCCTACAGCTTGTTCCTGCCGCCAAAGGAAGCGGAGGAATTTGGAAACGAGCTCCGCGGAAGCCTGGAGGGGATCGGCGCGGAAATTGCGCTCAAGAATCAACAGCTGATTGTGGTCGCGCCGATTGACGATTCGCCGGCCATGAACGCCGGCGTGAAGGCCGGGGATTATATTGCCAGGGTTGATGGCGAGGATACGTTTGGCATGACCCTTGAGCAGGCGGTTAGGAAAATCCGCGGCCCGGCGGGAACGAGGGTCACACTGACCATTTTTCATAAGGGCCAGACCAAACCGGTCGAGATTGCCATTACCCGAGCGCGGATTGAAGTCAAAAGCCTAAGCCATGAGATCCAGGACCTTGAGGGAAAGAAGATCGGTATCCTCAAACTGCGCCGTTTCGGGGAGGAGACCCAAGGCGAGCTCGACAAGGCCATTTCCGAATTTCTGGTGAAGAATGTCAAAGGAGTGATATTGGATTTAAGAAATAATCCGGGAGGCTATCTGGAAACTTCAGTCTCGGTTGCGAGCAATTGGGTCTCATCGGGGGCAACCGTGGTCATCCAGAAATCAAGCGATGGCAATGAGCAAATATACGAAGCCGAAGGGGCAAATCGCCTGGCTGGCATGCCGACCGTCGTTTTGATCAACGGCGGTTCGGCATCTGCCTCGGAAATTGTGGCTGGAGCGCTTCGGGACCACGGCCTGGCCAAACTTGTCGGGGAAAAAAGTTTTGGGAAAGGATCGGTCCAGGAACTAATTGAGCTCCGGGGGGGCGCGGAACTGAAACTTACGATTTCCAAATGGGTTACGCCCAGCGGACACGACCTGAACAAAGAAGGGATCGAGCCGGATGAAAAAATCGAGCTTACGGACGAGGATTTTCAGAATGACCGCGATCCGCAGATGGATAAGGCCTTGGAGGTGTTGTCGGATAGCTTTTAGGTTGTAGGTGACAGCTTGTAGCATGGGTCAACGGCCCAACCCTTGAGCCGTTGATTTTAAGTTTGACTTTTTTGCTGCTTTTGAGCTACGATGAGATGATTTAGAACAGGAGGATATATGTATTCGCATTGGCAAATTATAAATGTGATTCTGCCTTCGGGTCAGAGGAGCGCTATACAGATTAAGGATAGGCTTATCGAAGAGGTCGGGCAGGAGCGGAAAGGATTACTGCCTTTTTTGGACGCCAAAGGGCTTCATGTCGTGCCGGGTCTTATCAATCCTCATGTGCATTTCCGAACCCCCGGCGAGGAGCACAAAGAAGACTGGGTGACGGGGACGGCCGCAGCTTTGGCCGGCGGGTGCACCACGGTTGGCGATATGCCAAACAACAAAATCCCTTGCACGACGGTTGAGAGATTGGTGAACAAAATCGAGACGGTGGGCGAACAGGCTTTGAATGCTCGGTTTTGGATGGCCGGAATGCCGGACAATATCTCTGAAATCCGGGACGCACGTTTTTTGAAGCCACCCCTTCTGGGTGTTAAAGTGTACTTCGATCTTTCGACGGGCGGGTTGATAGTTCGCGAACAGAAAGACCGGATCGCCATAGCCGAGAAGACGAGGGAAGGGAAATTAGTCTACGCGGTGCACGCGGAGAGCGAGCGCATCAGGTTACGGAATGAGAGCATGATGGAGAAGTTGCCGCGAATTTCTGATCATTGCATCATTAGGAGCGCAGAGTCGGAAATCGAGGCGGTGAAAAAAGCAATTGAAGTGCAACGGTGTACTGGCGTGAAGATGCTGATTTGTCATGTTTCTCACCCAACTTCGGTGGAGCTCATTTTGCTAGCAAAAGATCGGGGCCAGGAGATTTACATCGAGGGTTGCCCCCACTACCTGTTTTTGACATCTCACTTGCTTGATAGAATCGATGGCGCTTTTTTCAAGATGAATCCCCCATTGCGCGATCCCAAAGAGGCAGAGCTCATGCTTGATTATGTCTGCAGGGGAGATGTCGATATAATCGACTCCGACCACGCGCCGCATACTCAAGAGGAGAAAATCGGACATCCGTATGACAAGACCCCGAGCGGGGTTCCAGGGGTTCAGGACCTATTTTCTCTGATGTATTCGCTTGTGGCCGCCGGCAGGATGACCATTGGGCAGTTTATCGAACTTACTTCCACCAACGCGGCTAAGCTGTTTGGCATGAAGAAAGGGGCCCTGGCCCCGGGTTATGACGCTGACCTGGTATTGTTTGACCCGGCGGCGGAGGTGGTTTTCCGCAACGAGGAGCAGTTGACGAAATCCGCTTGGTCGCCCTTCGCCTTGGCTGGCTTGCGTGGCATGGGCCGGCCAAAAGTGGTGATCAATCGAGGGCAGATTGTGTATAGACGAGCAGATGACGAATAACACAAGATTTGGAGTAAGGTAGACTGGTCTACCTTACTCCGCTTTTTTATTTGTCTAAAGTGATATTTTTTGCTTTAATTAAGGCACGAATGACTGCAAAAGAGCTTCGCAAAAAATACATTGAGTTTTTCAAGAGCAAGGGACATGCGCTGATCCCTTCGGCTTCGCTCGTGCCGCAAAATGACCCGACAGTCTTGTTCACGACGGCGGGCATGCATCCGCTCGTTCCCTATCTTTTGGGCGAGCCACACCCGGGAGGCAATCGTCTGGTAAGCGTGCAGAAATCCCTGCGCACTGACGATATCGAAGAGGTAGGGGACAATGTTCACAATACTTTTTTTGAAATGCTTGGCAATTGGTCGCTGGGCGACTATTGGAAGAAAGAAGCCATTGGATGGTCGTATGAATTTCTGACCGACAAGAAATGGCTGGGAATAGACCCCGCGGTATTCGGGATCAGTATTTTTGGCGGGGATGATGATTCGCCGCGCGATGATGAATCAGCGCAAATTTGGAAATCACTTGGCATACCCGATGAGCGGATTGCTTATCTTGGCAAAGAGGATAATTGGTGGGGGCCGGCTGGCGTAACAGGGCCTTGCGGGCCGGATACGGAAATGTTTATCCGGACTGGCCGCGGCGAAGCGCCGAAAAATTTTGATCCAAAAGACGGGGACTGGGTGGAAGTCTGGAATGATGTGTTTATGGAATATAATAAAACCATCAACGGCTCCCATGCGCCGCTTCTACAACAGAACGTTGATACCGGCATGGGGCTTGAGCGCATGCTTATGGTTTTGCAAAAGAAAGAAAGCGTGTACGAGACTGAATTATTTGAGCCGATTATAGAAAAAATAAGGGGCTTGGCGAAGAAGCAGGACACAAAAGCCGAACGAATTGTCGCTGATCATATTCGCGCCGCGACATTTATCATTGCGGACGGAGTTGTGCCTTCGAACAAGGATCGCGGGTATGTATTGCGCAGGCTTGTCCGCCGCGCGATCCGCTACGGGCAGATATTGGGCATTGCGGAGGAGTTTGCCGCGGAGATTGGGAGCGTGGTGGTTGAGAGTTTTCACGACATTTATCCCGAGCTCAAAGTTCATAGGGAAAAGATTGCGAATGAATTAGGCAAAGAAGATATAAGGTTTCGAAAGACTTTGGACAAAGGCCTTCGGGAATTTGAAAAATTGGGACAAATTGACGGCAAGAAGGCTTTTGATTTGTTTCAAACCTACGGTTTTCCCTGGGAGCTTACCCGGGAGCTTTCGGAAAACAAGGGCCAAATGGTAAATCAGGAAGAGTTCGAAGGGGAATTCAAAAAACATCAGGAACTTTCCCGGACCGCGGGCGCGGGGGTTTTCAAAGGGGGTCTTCAGGACCATACGGAAGAAGTCGTCAGACTTCACACCTCGACGCACCTTCTGCAGGCCGCGTTGCGGAAAGTGTTGGGGAATCATGTTTTCCAGAAAGGCAGTAATATCACGAAAGAGCGGACGCGGTTTGATTTTGCGCATCCGCAAAAGTTGACTCCCGAAGAAATTAAAAAAGTTGAAGACCTTGTGAATGCCTGGATCGAAAAGGATTATTCGGTCAAAAAAGAGATGATGCCCCTTGAAGAAGCGCGCCGTTTGGGCGCCATCGGCCTCTTTGGCGAGAAATACGGCGAACAGGTTTCTGTTTATACAATATGCGATTCGGCGGCCAACGAAGTTATCAGCCGGGAATTTTGCGGCGGCCCGCACGTGGAACACACAGGCGTTATCGGAAAGTTTAAAATCGTGAAAGAAGAATCGGTCGCATCGGGAGTAAGAAGAATCAAGGCAACGGTGGAATAGAAATCGTTAAGATGGTAAGATGACCCCATGATGAGTCTAGAAAAATGGTCTGGATTGCCGATTCAAATGAGGGATGATTATAGTCTGGTTTTTGAGGGCGGGTTGCCCTCGGTTGCTCCACAGATTCGGGAATTTTCGGCAATGAAAAATTTTTTGAAAGACGAGATCGGTACGTACTGGCGCCGCGATGTGTACCATATGTACCGGGACGTGTCATTGCCCGAGCATACCGACGCCATCCACGCCGCTAAACTGCAATACGATATCACGGTCATACCGCCCGGAAGGATGGGGGATGAATTCGTCAAAACCATCGGGCACTATCACCGGTTTAAGCCTGGAACGCAGATCAGATACCCTGAAGTTTATGAAGTCATCTACGGCAAAGTTTTTGAACTTATTCAGCGGGCCTCTCCGGATCTTGAAAGATTGGAGGAGGTTTACTTGATAGAGGCAAACCGCGGCGAAAAGATTATGGTGCCGCCCGGATTTGGGCACGTAAGCATTAATCCCGCTGATGACGTGCTGGTGCTCGCAAACTGGCAGCTGTTGGACAATAAGGGCATCTACGAGCCGTATGAATCAAAAAACGGGGCCGCGTATTATGTAATCCAATCAGAGAGATTATCAAACAGCGGGTCGCTCTCCGCCCAATATGAATTTTTGCCAAACATGCATTACAATCAGCTTCCCCCGCTCGTCCGCGCCCGCACCCGGGATTTTCCGCAATATGATCTCCGGAGCGCCTTGCCGATGTACAAAACCGGCGTAAAAAACCTCAAGGCGCTGGAATTCCTGGTCAACCCCGAAGATTACATGGATGAATTAACGCCTGATAAATTATTAGCCCGTCAAAATTCAAAAAATGAGAAGTTTTGACATCAAGGCCCCCCAAAAAGCAAAGGGCGCGGACCCGGTCAAACGACCACAAATGCGTAAGAGCCGGGGTCATTACCGCAAAACCTTATTTACCGGAATTGCGCTCGTTGTTTTGCTGGCGGTTATTGTTTTTTACGTGATGCCGCAAGCGCGCGCGGATATCAAGCTTCGGACCGAGCCGGTCACCAGGGATTTGGAGGTGCGCGTCGACAGCCGTCAACAAACAGCCGACGCGGCGAACCTCGTCATCCCGGGAGAGTTTTTGCAATCCGAAACCACCAAAGGCCGAAAGTTCGCGGCGACCGGCAAAAAGGACGTGGGACAAAAAGCCTCCGGGTTTGTGTATATTTACAACTTTTCCAAAACGACGTTGGTCTTGAAAGCGCAAACAACCGTTCTAAATGTCGGCGACAGGGAGTATTTATTCGTGCAGGATGTCGGCAACATTCGCCCGACCGCCCTCATCGGGCTCGAGGATCAGGAGGTCGACCAAACGAGCCTGATTGCCCCCGTGCCGGTGGTTGCGGCCGGGCCCGGCCCGGCATACAATCTCGCCGAGGGTGCCCGGATTGAAATAACCAATGAAGTTTTTGGGGCGCAGCCAAAGGCTCTTTACGCTGTCGCGGCCGAGGGCGGATTGACGGGCGGGGTAACCCGCGAAATCAAGGTGGTGACAGAGAATGATATTCTTTCCAGTTTTGATATCCTAAATCAAGAACTGATCAACGAAACCAGAAACGAGCTGAATGGAAGCAAACCGAATTCAAAATTGTTGGACAAGGCGGCATCCTCGGAAATAATCGAAAAGTATTCCTCCGCCTCACCCAGCCAGGAGGCGTCCGAATTTGAATCGGCAATCAAAGTCAGGCTCAAGGCCCTCGCGTATGATGAATCGGAAGTATTGAGGATTATTCGAGAACGCATCAGCAAGCTTCTGCCTAAAAACAAAATCCTCTCCTCAGACGCGCAATTTCGCCTAAATTCGCAATTTAAGAGCATAGATCTGGCATCTGGCAGCGGAATTTTGACGAATCATTTTGAGGGCAAGGCTTCGTACCAGTTGGACAAGGAGGAACTTTTGGAAAAGATAAAAGGCAAGTCCCCGGACGAGATCCGGGAGATCTTGCTCTCCCGTCCGGAAATAGAGTCCGTAGAAATCAAATTGTCTCCGTTCTGGGTGAAGAAAATGCCCAGATTTGGTAAAAGAATTACCCTTGAGTTAACCCCTTGACCCCGCACCAGAACCCAAAACAGCCAACTGGCGCGGGGTTGACGAACCCCTGCTTTTACATTATCATACATCTATTACTGAAATAAGTAAGGTAAAAATTGTTTAAACCTCCAGTTTCTCACGATTCCGGGCAGAATCGACCCAATACCAATAAGGACACAATCGAAGTAAAAGGTAAGGTCATTGAGGCTTTACCCAATGCTGTTTTTCGGGTAAAAATAGAATCCGGACAAGAGGTATTGGGTCACATAGCCGGCAGATTGCGAGTTAATCGGATCAGGATATTGCCCGGCGATCAGGTTTTGCTGGAACTGACCCCTTACGATTTAACAAGGGGGAGGATAACAAGGAGATTTTAAAAAGTGAAAGTCAGGGCGTCAGCCAAAAAAATTTGCCAGAAGTGTAAAATCGTCCGGCGAAAGGGCAGAATTTTTGTGATATGCGAAATTCCTAAACATAAGCAAAGACAGGGTTGACCCATACAAATTTTGTGTCTACTATACGAAAATAATGTTAATCAATCTAAAAATTTAGGCGGGTAAATGGCGACCGTTAGAATCGCGGGAGTGAATCTCCCCGCGCGAAAAAGAATCGAAGCCGCCCTCCCGTACATCTACGGCATTGGTTTTTCGCGCGCGCGGAAAATTTTGAATACAGTAAAAATCGATCCGAACAAAAGAACCGCGGATCTCTCCGAAAACGAGGTTGAAAAATTGAAAGAATTTATTGAGGGCAATTTCAAGGTCGAAGGATCACTGCGTCAGGAAATATTGCAGAATATTAAAAGGCTGAAAGAAATCGCGGCTTACCGCGGAATTCGCCATATTCGCGGCCTGCCCGTGCGAGGACAGCGGACGAGGACGAACACCCGCACCGTTCGGGGAAATGTGCGAAGGACCGCGGGATCAGGCCGGCGCGCGGCCGCAGAGAAGACCTAAAATGGGGGAGCAAAAGGTAAAGACAATCAGCGGAGGCGAGGAAGCCGCGAAGCCGGCGCCCGCGAAGGCGCCAGCCAAAAAAGGCAAGCGCAAAATTCAGCGCGGACGAATTTATATTCAATCGACTTATAACAACACCATAATTACAGTGACTGACAGTGAGGGGGGTGTTATCGAATGGGGTAGCGCCGGATTGGCCGGTTTCAAGGGCAGTAAAAAGTCCACGCCATACGCGGCCCAGCGGACCATGGAAGAGACCTTGGGCAAACTGAAAAATTCCGGCCTGGAAGAAGTAGACATATTCATCAAAGGAGTTGGATCCGGCCGTGAGTCGGCCATCCGCGCCCTGCAAGGATCCGGGATCACTGTTTTGTCAATCAAAGACATGACGCCAATTCCCCACGGAGGAGTCAGACCAAAGAAAGTGAGAAGGGTATAATATGAGCAGAATTACGGGACCAAAAACAAGATATGCTCGGCGTTTGGGCGAACCCTTGCGAGACAAGGATTCGAAAATTTTGGTTAAACGAAATTACCGTCCGGGCATGCACGGGCAGAGCCGCACGCGAATTTCTGAATACGGAACACAGCTTTTGGAAAAGCAAAAGGCCAAATGGATTTACGGCATTAAAGAACAACAGTTTAGGCGTTACATTGAGGACGCGACAAAGAAAAAAGGAATGACCGGGGATATCCTGCTTCGGGCTTTGGAACTCCGAATGGACAATATTATTTACCGGCTTGGCTTTGCCGCAAGCCGGGCGCAGGCGAGACAACTCGTAACCCACGGTTTTTTTACGATCGATGCCAAACGGGTGAACATCCCGTCTTATTCCGTGCCAATTGGCTCGCAAATCGCGGTTGCCGCGAATAAGCGGCCTTCTAAATATATCCAGCAAATTTTACCGAAGCTGAAAGAATTCAAAACTCTCGAGTGGCTCTCGCTCGACGGCAAGAGTTTGAGCGGGAGAGTGCTCTCGGCCCCCACCTTCGAAAACACGGGCAGCACTATACGTTCGGAACTTATCATCGAACATTACAGCAGATAAATAATTTTTAAGGAGCAACTTTCGTGAAAATCATACCACTGCCCAACAAAATTTATTTTGCGAAGGAAGAAGACAACAAATCCGAGCTCGTGATCGAGCCGCTGTATTCAGGCTATGGAGTAACCATCGGCAACGCTCTGCGCCGCGTGCTTTTGTCTTCTCTGCCCGGCGCCGCCGTGACCGCCGTCAAGATCAAGGGCGTGGATCATGAATTTTCGACAATTCCCAATGTTACCGAAGACGTTGTTGATGTGCTTTTGAATCTCAAACAATTGCGTTTGCGCCTACATTCCGAGGAGTCGGTCAGGCTTGAACTGAAGGCCAAGGGGCAAAAAGAGGTAAGGGCAAAGGACATCAAGCCGAACCCGCTCGTGGAAATCGTCAATCCGGATTTGCAAATAGCCACTTTGGACAACAAAATGTCCGAGTTATCGATGGAATTGCTGGTTGAGCAGGGCCGGGGTTATGTGCCCGTGGAATTAAGGGAAAGCGAGAAGATGGAGATCGGCATGATGGCAATAGACGCCATTTTTACTCCTGTTCGAACAGTCAATTTCGAAATCGAAAACGTGCGCGTTGGGCAAATCACGAACTACGATAAATTAACAATCACCATGGAAACTGACGGCACCATCACCGGTCGCGAAGCCGTAGACCAAGCTTCGCAGATACTCGTTGATCATTTTCATTTGTTTTTGACCAAGCAAGTCGAAGAGGCGGGGGAAAGCAAGGAAGAAGCGATTTCCAAACCGGAGAGCGAACCCATACCGGCGGAAGCAGAAAAACAAGTTGTCGTAGGAGACCTCGAATCCCTGGGTTTGCCGAACCGCGCTCATAATGCCCTCATTAAAAATAATATTACCACGGTTGAACAGCTTCGGGGGATGACCCGCGAAGATTTTTTGGCGCTTGAGGGACTCGGAGAGAAATCAATTAATGACATCTTAAAGTCTTTGGGGAAAGAATGAGGCATCGGGCGAAGAAACATCTGCGAGGGCACAAGGATCGGCGAAGGAAAGAACTCCGCGCGCTGGCATCAGCTTTGATTCTATACGAACGGATCGAAACAACGCAGGCGCGCGCGAGGCTGACCCGCAGCAAGGTTGAGAAAATGATCACGCGCGGCAAAGGACAAAATTTGAATGCCCGGCGCCTGCTGTCGAGGGATTTGTCGCGGAACGCGGTCAACAAAATTCTCGAAGTGCTTTCTCCTCGCTACCAAAGCCGCGGCGGGGGGTATACGCGGATATTGCATACCGGAAAATTTAAGGACGGTACAGCTAAGGTTTCTCTGGAACTAGTCAAATGAATCAAACTTATTTGCCAAAAACTTCGGATATCAAGAGACGGTGGTATGAGATAGATGCTTCCAAATTTACGTTGGGCCGGCTGGCGACGCGGGTGGCTTCTCTACTGCGGGGTAAACACAAAGCGAGTTTCACGCCGCATATGGACGTGGGGGATTTTGTGGTCGTGACAAACGCGGAAAAAATCAAATTAACCGGCCGAAAGATTCTCCAGAAAGAATACTTTCGTTTCTCCGGATATCCGGGCGGGATCAAACGCGAGATATTGCGCGACGTTTTGAAAAAGAAGCCCGAGGATGTGGTTTACCGGGCCGTCAGAAATATGCTGGCAGTTAACAGGCTCCGCAAGCCGATTTTGAAGCGATTAAAAATTGTGCGGAATGACAAGCATAATTTTAATATTGACAAGAAAATAAGCTGATATGGTAAAGAAGACAATAAAAAAGAAGATTGAGAAGAAGGCGGAAAAACCGTCGGCAAAACCAAAAGAATATTTTTTTGGCATCGGACGGCGCAAGACCGCGAGAGCAAAGATCAAAATCTATCCCGAAGGCAAGGGAGAAATTGTTTTTAACAAAAAACCCATTTTTCAATATTTCCCGACACTTCAGCTGCAGAAGGTCGTACTCGACCCGCTTTCGGTTTTGGGTTTTGAAAAAAAGTTTGACGTTGCGGGCGCATTGTCGGGCGGAGGAATTTCGGCGCAGGCCCGGGCCGCGAGCTTGGGAATAGCAAGAGCGCTCGTACTTTCCAATCCGGATCACAAGACAGTTTTGAAAAAGCAGGGTTTTCTCACCAGGGACGCGAGAAAGAAAGAACGCAAGAAGCCGGGCTTAAAGAGAGCGCGTCGGGCCCCCCAGTGGCAGAAGCGGTAGATTTAAAATTTTGTCTTTCCGACCCGCCTTGGCGGCTTTCGTGCCAAAGCGGGTCCTTTTTTGATATAATTTGGTTTATCAATGCAAATCGTAACGATTCCGCGCGAAAAGAGAATATTCGATATAATAATGAGCGTTTTTCTTTTGATTCTGCTCTCTCCTTTCATTGTCGCGGTGCTGTGGGCGATGTTGCTGGAAAGCGTTTTGATCCCTTCCTCGCGCGGCAGATTTTTCTATTCCGAAACAAGAATATCAGAAGGCAGGCCGTTTACCCTCTATAAATTTCGAATTTTCAAACAGAGCAGTTTGGAAAAGTTTTTTGACCAAAACGGATTCGTCCAAACCAAGGAATTGGAGAATGACAGGAAGAATTTTACCTATGTCGGCAGTATTTTAAGGCAGATTTACATGGACGAACTGCCCCAGCTCATTTGCGTTTTGAAAGGGGATATGAGTTTGGTAGGGCCCAGACCGACAAATCCGGTCAATGCAAAGAGGTGGCTTCAAGAAGGCAAATACTCAAAGCACTTGATAAAAGCGGGCTTGACGGGTTATTTTCAATCTTATAAAGGGACAAAGCATTCTCGGGAGCAGAACCAAACGGATATGAAATACATTGAATATTGCCGGAACAATCCGGGTTGGAAAATAGTTTTGCTGGATGCCAAGATCCTGATAATTTCCGCGATAACTGTTTTGAAAGCCCAGGGGATATGACGAATCAAGCCATTGCCAAAATTTTGAAGGAGATGGCCGGGTTCTATGAGATGCGGGACGTACCGTTCAAACCCCGGGCGTATGAAAAAGCCGCTCTCGCCATAGAAGATTTGGACGAGCAAGCGGAAGAAATCTACGAAAAACAGGGGACAAAAGGCCTCTTGGGCATTCCCGGAGTCGGACGAGGCATAGCCGAGCATATTGAGGAGCTGTTGAGTTCAGGCCGTCTCAAGAAATACGAACAGATGCGCAAAAAAATTCCGGTTGATTTGGTGGAGCTTGCGAGCATCGCCGGGGTCGGACCCAAGACTGTGAAGACATTGTATCAGAAACTTGGGATAAGAACTGTCACTGATTTGAAGAAGGCCGCGGTCAAACACAAAATTAGAGACCTGCCCGGATTCGGGGACAAATCAGAATTGCAAATTCTGGCGGGGCTGAATTTTCAGACCGCGAGTTCGGGCCGTTTTACGCTCGGGCGAGTGTTTCCGATCGTGAAGGATTTGGTCAAGCGTCTCAAATCAGGAACCGTGTTCGAGAAACTCGAGGTCGGTGGGTCTTTCCGGCGCCGTCAGGAAACAGTGGGCGATATCGACGTTCTGGGCACCTCGACCGAACCCGCGAAGGCGATGAATTTTTTTGTGCGCCTGAAAGACGTTGATACTGTGCTAGAGCACGGGGAAACAAAATCGGAAATCCGTTTGAGCAACGGCCTGCAGGTGGATTTGCGGATCGTCAAGGATGCCAACTGGGGCGCGGCGCTACAGTATTTTACGGG
This sequence comes from bacterium, assembly GCA_030700065.1. GTDB lineage: Bacteria > Patescibacteriota > Doudnabacteria > UBA920 > 2-01-FULL-46-14 > JAUYKH01. The sequence goes on from JAUYKH010000040.1 coordinate 29,643, forward strand.
GGACAAAGCGCATAACGTCAAATTGCGAAAAATCGCGATTGCGAAAGGGTACAAACTTTCTGAATACGGCCTGACTCCCAACCGTCCCCCCTCACGAGGGGGGAAAAGAAGGGGGGTCATAGTGGATACTGAAGAAAAAGTCTACCGTGCTTTGGATATGGACTTTATACCGCCCGAATTGCGCACGGACACCGGCGAAATCGAGGCGGCTCAAACCCGGCGGCTACCGAAGTTAATAGAATACGGCGATGTCCGAGGAGACCTGCAGGTGCAAACCAATTGGACTGACGGGTCAAACAGCATTGAGGAGTTGGCCGAGGCCGCCAGGAAACTGGGAAGGGAATATATCTGCATCACGGATCATACGAAAGCGTTGGCAATGACGGGCGGGCTGGATGAGAGGAAGTTGCTCCGACAGATGAAAGAAATTGACAAGCTAAATTCTAAATTTCGCATTCAACATTCCAAATTCCGTATTTTAAAAGGCGCGGAGGTCAATATTTTAAAATACGGGAATTTGGATATCAGGGAAGACGTGTTGGATAAACTGGACATCGTTGGCGTCTCCATCCATTCCCATTTCAAGATGAGTTCCGCGGAAATGACCGGAAGAATTATCGCGGCGCTGTCTCGGCCCTGTGTCGATATATTTTTCCACCCAACAGCGAGACTAATTGGCAGACGGGAGCCGATCCAGTTCGATTTTCCCAAAGTTTTGCGGGCGGCGAAGAGAAATAACGTCGCCCTGGAAGTCAATGCTCATCCCGAGCGGCTTGATTTACACGACACCTTGATCCGGCAAGCCGTTGAGGCGGGGGTGAAACTGGTCATTGATACGGACGCGCATAGTACCAAAGACCTTGAATTTTTGCATTTTGGCGAGGCGCAGGCGCGACGCGGCTGGGCAACAAAAGAGTATGTCTTGAACTCTAGACCGGTCGCCGAACTTTTGAAATATTTTTCTTGAAGTCGGAAATAGTGTTATACTGAAAACGGGTAATATTAAAACCAAAACAACAATGCCAGAAGAAGTAATGCCGCCGCCTGCCTCCGACCATCTGGACATTCACGATTTTACCGCCCAGCCGTTTGATTATCAAAATAACCCATCCTGGCGAATTTTTCGGATCATGGCCGAATTCGTGGACGGGTTTAATTTTATCACCAAATTTCCCAAAAGCGTGACGATTTTCGGTTCAACGCGCTTCGACAATAAAAACGAACACTACCGCGCGGCTCAAAAATTAGCCCGCGTCTTGGCCCAATCCGGCTATACTATCGTCACCGGCGGGGGGCCGGGCATCATGGAAGCGGCGAACAAGGGTGCGGTCGAGGGCGGGGGAGAATCGGTGGGCTTAAATATCCAACTGCCTACCGAGCAACGAGTCAATCCATACGTCAAAAAAAGCATGGCGTTCAATTACTTCTTCACCCGAAAAGTCATGCTCGCTTTTTCCGCCAGCGCGTTTGTGTTTTTCCCGGGTGGGTACGGAACTCTGGACGAGGCCTTTGAGCTTATCACCCTGCGGCAGACCCACAAGATTCATCCAAACATTCCGATCATATTGATGGGGAGCGATTATTGGGAGCCAGCGGCCGAGTGGCTCAAGAATAATCTTTATAAAAAACACGGAACGATAAACGAAAAAGAGCTCAAACTGTGGGAGATCGTGGATGAGCCGGTTGAGGCTGTCGCCATAATCCAAAAAGCCCGCGTCCCACAGCGCTAAGCTAAAGCCACTTTTTCCTTATAAGAATAGCGATCATTGTAAACGTCATAATAACCAGCCCGAGGTTGATGTAGGCGAGAATGTGCGGATTGTTTTGGTATGGAAGATTGACATTCATGCCGTAGTAATTCAAAAGTATGGTGAGCGGCAGGGGAATTACAGAGAATATTGCCAGGACTTTCAAAACTTTGTTCGAGCTTCTGCTGATCAGCGCTTCGTTCGCGTCCTCGAGGACGTCAATGTAAGCCAGCGCCGTATCGAGCTGGTTTATTATTTTATCTTTCTTGTCGATAATGTCGTCAAAATAAATATTCAGTTCCTCGGGCACGAACCGTTTGTACTTTGTTTGCAAATCCGCGAAGACGAAGCGTTGCGGCAGGAGAATTCGCCGGACGTTAATGATATTGCGTTTTAAAATCATAATCTCCTGAATCATATCCTTGGTTTCGGGTGTTTCAAATATCTCTTCTTCGAGCTGGAAAATAAGTTCATTTTTCTGATTGATGATCGGAAAAACATAATCCAGGAGCGAATCTAAGATTTCATAAAGGAGCATCGCCCCGCCCCGCCCGATGAATTTTTCGCGGGCGGAATCGTCGGCCCGGCAGGTTTCGAAAAAGTTTTGGAGAGGATTCAATTCGCCGCTGTTTATGGTAATGATATAATCCTTTCCAAAAAAAATATCCAGTTCCGTTCTTTTGTAGATCCTTTTGTGGCTTTCGTAAAGAGGAAACTGAAGGATGATGAACAAATAATCCTGATAAGCGTCAATTTTCGGATACTGGGCTTTCGAGAGCACGTCTTCCAGGTCGAGGACGTGGAAATGAAAATTTTCCCGCAAGTAATCAACCATTTCCTGATCCGGTCCGGTGATATTGATCCAGCGTAGCTCGTTATAGTTAATTTCGGTTATTTTCATGACAGGTGTTTGTCGATCCGTTTTCTGATTTCAGCACCCGGCATTGCCCCGATTACCTCGTCGATTATTTGCCCGTTTTTGAAAATTTTTAGATTTGGGATGCTCCGGACGGCGTATTTTTCCGCCATATCCGGATTTTCGTCAACATTGAGCTTGCCCACTGTCAATTTTCCCTCATAATCCTTCGCGATGCCGCTTAAGGTGGGCGCGATGGCGTGGCAGGGGCCGCACCACTCGGCCCAAAAATCGACGATTACGGGTACTGGCGACGCAATCACTTCTTTGTCGAAATTTTGATTGTTGAGCGTAATTTCCATTTCGGTTACCCTTACAATTTACGGCTAAGCAGGGCATTTGTCAATTGTGCCGTAAAAAGTTATTATGAATTAGTAAACCCCGCACCACTTTTATTGCAATCTAAAGTTTTTTTCGTTGGACTTATTGTTCAAAAGTGGTGCGGGGTAAAATAAACCTTAACGCACCCTCGGTTGGAAACAAAAAAGTTTATAATTTGGTCACTCGGCATATCGATAGCCCTGGCTGTCATATTCCAATTTATACCAATACCCAGGCAAAGCCGGGTTGGCGGGGCATACCTTGAGCTTCTCCCGCAATTTCCCCTATCTGACAAGCGGGAGGGTCTTACCCCCCGACAGCAGTTTTTTATCGCGGAGCTCGAGCTGTCCGCCGAAAGCGCCCTGGTGAAGGACAAAAACTCCAATGTCGTGCTTTTTGAAAAAAATTCCAGGGAGAAACTGCCCATCGCGAGCCTGACCAAGCTTATGACCGCCCTGGTTGCCTTAAGAGAATTAAAAATGGATGAGGTTGTCACAATTTCGCCGGAAGACACGAGGGTCTCGCCCTACAAGGCGAATTTGGCCGCCGGTGAGAAGCTTTTGGCCCGAGATTTGTTGAAAGCCATGCTCGTTCTTTCTGCGAACGACGCGGCCTGGGCGCTCGCTCGCGCCGCGGGGGGGACGGTGAAAGACTTTGTGCTGAAGATGAACAGCGAGGCGCGTTCTCTGGGCATGCTCTCTACGGCCTTTACCAACCCGGTCGGATTCGACGATGACGGACATTATTCTACGGCCGCGGATCTGGCAATTTTGGTCGAAGAAGTATTGCGCCACCCGGAGCTGGTCGAAATTGCCAGCCTCAAGGAAGCGACGATCAATTCGGTTGACGGAAGAATCACGCACCGTTTGTTGACCACGAATAAATTGATGCTGAAGTACAAAGAAATTTCGGGTCTCAAGACCGGCTACACAACGGAAGCCAAAGGGAATTTGATTGTTTTGGTGCAGGAAGGCCCGGCTCTCCTGTACTTCATTGTACTCAACAGCGACGACCGCGAAACGGAAACGGAGCGAGCCCTGACCTGGGTAAAACAAAGCTTTGTATGGAGATGACCACAGAAAATTTGATTCGCGTGTTTTCCTTGACAGCGATTTCTTTTTTGATCGCCATTTTATGGACCCCTCTTTTGGCGCATTTTCTGTATAAATACCGGATCGCGAAACAGATACGGCAAAGAACATGGGACGGCGAGCCAGCCAAGCTTTTTCGAAAGATGCACGCGAACAAAAGCGGAACGCCGACGATGGGCGGTCTCCTTGTTTGGGTCACCGCCGCCGCCGTAACCGTTGTGTTCAATCTTTCCAGATCCCAGACCTGGCTGCCCGTATTTGTGCTCGTGGCTTCAGGGGCATTGGGCTTTATTGATGATTTTCTGAACGTTCGGGGAGTGGTGCGGGGGCTTTCCATAAAAATCAAATTTATCTTTCAATTTTTGATAGCCGGTTTGGGCGGGTGGTGGTTTTTTTATAAATTGGAATTTTCACAAATCCGCATTCCCGCGAACGAGCTTCTGGGTTTGCCCGAGTTTTTGGACATCGGCTGGGCCTACATCCCTCTTTTTATTTTGACCGTGGTTTTCCTGACCAACGCGGTAAATATCACGGACGGTCTTGACGGGCTTTCGGGAGGCGCGTTGGCGGCCAGCTTTGGGGCCATCCTCGGGATCGCGTTGGTCCAGGGACAAATCGGCATAGCGGCGTTCGCGGGGACCATCATCGGGGCGCTTCTGGCGTTTCTTTGGTTTAATATTTATCCCGCCAGGTTTTTCATGGGCGATACGGGGGCGTTCGCCCTGGGTGCGACGCTCGCGGTTTTGGCCTTTTTGACGAACAGCGTGCTACTTTTGCCGATTGTCGGTTTTGTATTCGTAATCGAGGCCCTCTCGAGTCTGGCCCAATGGGCGAGCAAAAAATATCTCAAGCGCAAAGTTTTTCTTGTGGCACCATTGCATCACCATTTCGAAGCTGCGGGCTGGCCCGAAACAAAAGTCACCATGCGATTTTGGGTCATAGCCACTGTTTGCGCGACAGTCGGGCTTGTAATCGGGCTTATCTGATATGCGATTCGACACGATAATCAAAAACGGAACTATTCTGGACGGGATCTCGGCCGAGCCCCGCTCCGCGGATGTCGGGATTTCCGGGAAAGAAATCAAGGCAATCGGAAATTTGAGTTCGGCCAGGGCGAGACAAATCATTTCGGCTGATCATAAATTTGTCTGTCCGGGGTTCATTGATATCCAAAACCATTCCGACTCCTATTTTACCTTGTTCGAGATTCCCGCGATGCCGAGCCTCACGAGTCAGGGCGTTACCACCATTGCCGTCGGGCAATGCGGGACATCCCTGGCGCCTTTGCCCAACATTGAGGCGATCAAATCGGTCCAAAAATGGCACAGTCTGGCCGGCGCCAATTTGAACTGGTTAACTTTCGGTGAATATTTTGACAGCCTTGGCCGTTACCCTTTGGGAGTAAATGTCACGAGCCTGATCGGTCACTCCACGCTAAGGCGCGGTTTGGTCGGAGACAAGGTGCGTCCCGCCACTCCGGAGGAAATCGGCATAATGTCAAAGTTACTGTCAGACGGCTTGTCCTCAGGCGCGGCCGGGATGTCGCTGGGCCTGGCCTACGCGCACGAAGCGGATTCCACTATTGAAGAAATGACCGAAGCCGCCGAGGTGGTCGCGAAGCACAGGAAGCTTTTGAGCATCCACTTGCGCTCTGAAGGCGTACACGTCGTCGAAAGCGTGAATGAAGCGATTGATTTGGCCGAAAGCGCGAAAGTATCTTTGAAAATTTCGCACTTTAAGGTTCGCGGGGAAAAAAATTGGCCGAAACTGGAAATCGTTTTGGATCGCATTGACCGCGCTTATCAACGGGGTGTGGACGTTTTTTTCGACGTTTATCCATATACGACATCCTGGACGGTGCTCTATACGTATTTGCCGAAATGGGCGTATGAGGGCGGTCGAAGCGCGATCCTGGAAAATTTACAGGATTCCGCCGCGCGCCGCAAAATTCTCGCTTATTTGAAGGACCAGGAGCAGAAAACTATCGCCGACATAATGATCGCGACTTCTCCGACCAATCCCGCTTTGGTGGGCAAAACCCTGCGTCAAATTGCGGCAAACCAGGACGTCGGCGTGGAAGAGGCGTTGCTGAACATGATTGCCGCCACAAACGCCCAGGTTGTTGTGTTTGACCGCAATATCTCCGAAGAATCCCTTCCAGCCCTGCTCGGGCATCCGCTGTCCCTAGTCGCGTCCGACGGGGCCGGGTATGACTTTGTTTATTCGCCTTCTCACGGCCTGGTTCATCCGAGATGTTTCGGCGCTTTCCCGAAATTTTTAGGGTTGGTCAGGGATAAAAAAGTGAAAATTTCGTGGTCAGAAGCTGTTAAGAAAATTACCTCCCGCCCGGCCGAAAAGCTCAGGGTTGGAAAGAGGGGGCGCCTGGCCGTCGGAAATTTTGCCGACATTGTCGTGTTTGACCCTCGAGATATTGGCAGCCGCGCGACTTATGAAAGCCCTTATCAGGAAAGCGACGGCATTGATTACGTTTTGATCAACGGCAAACTGGTTTTTTGGAAAACTCTTACGGGAGAAACAGCCGGGGAGGTTTTGAAAGTTTAGCCAATATTAAATATGCATTCCGCGAGACTTTGGAAAAAAGTTGATCGTTTTATTTTGGGAATAGTTTTAGGCTTGATTATTTTTGGCCTTGTGGCCGTTTCATCTTCTTCCGCTGTCTTGTCTTTTAACCGTTTTGGACACAACAATTATTATTTTTACCGTCAATTGCTTTTTGCCGGACTGGGAATTTTAGCGATATATTTTTTTAGCAGAATAGATTATCATTTCTGGAAAAAATGGGCATTTTGGTTCATGCTCGCGGGGTTTGCCGCGCTCGGTCTGGTTTTGCTTCCTGAAGTAGGTTTTCGAGCCGGGAGCAGCCGAAGCTGGTTTAGTATCGGTTCATTTCTGATCCAGCCGTCCGAGTTTGTTAAACTGGCCGTCATTTTGTACTTGGCCTCATGGTTTGACAGAAAAAAGTCGGCGGAAACCAATTTTTGGTTTGGAATTGCGCCCCCTCTTCTGGTATCGGGACTGGCCGTGGGCCTCATCGCCATTGAGCCGGACATAGGCACGGCCGTCATGGTGGGCGTAATTATCTTTTGCATTTTGTTCGGCGCGGGGACGAAATGGCAATATCTTGCAAGCCTGGGCGCCATCGGGATTGCCACCCTGTGGGCATTGATAAAAGCCGCGCCTTATCGAGCGGCGAGAATAATTACCTTCCTTGACCCATCGCTTGATCCGCAGGGAATCGGCTACCAAATCAATCAAGCGCTTTTGGCCATAGGCACCGGCGGTTTCTGGGGAAGGGGATTCGGGGATAGCATACAAAAACACAATTATTTGCCGGAGCCGATCGGAGACTCGATATTCGCGGTTATGGCCGAGGAGTTTGGGTTTATACGGATAATTCTCTTGTTGTTGATGTTTTTATTTTTAGCTGTCGTGTCGCTCAAGCTTGCCAGCCTTGCCCCGGACAAATTTGGCGCATTAGCGGTCATCGGGATTACAAGCTGGATAACCATGCAGGCGCTTATCAACATCGGCGCGATCACCAGAATGCTGCCTTTGACCGGCATCACCTTGCCGTTTATCAGTTACGGCGGGTCCTCGCTTTTGTCGCTATGCGCTGCGGTTGGAATTATGCTGAACATTTCCCGACAGAGAAATTAGTTGGTATACTCAATAAACGATGATAATCGGCAGTGTTCTGAAAAAAGATCTGACGGAATTGAAGCTCAAGGTGTACCGCAACTCCAAGCAAAATAATTTGCGGGGGTTGGGATATTTTTGGGCGGGGTGCGTCCTCTTGTTCGCCATAATAGCGGGAATGTCCCTGGTCGAACAGAGGTTGCCCGGTTTGAGGAAACAGATTCTGGGTACCGCGACTACGGGTTTTGAATTTTTAAACTCCGGCAGGACAAACTTTATCGATCAAAATTTTCCCGAGGCCTCGTCAAATTTCCGCAGCGCGGCCGCCTCTTTTACGCTCGCGAGCGAACAGATAAAGCATTCGTTCGGCGCCCTGGCGGTAATCTTGCCGCGTCTCCCGGTGGGCGGCGATTACAACAGCCTGCTTCTGGCCGGATCGCGTATTTCCTCCGCCCTGGAAGCGGTTGTTGACGGCGTCGAGGATTTCGAAAAGATCCGCCCGACAGTCAACGATCAATCCCTTTATTTTGGACTGAAATCTTCAAGAGAAAAATTGACAAAAGGTATCGATGAGTTGTCGCAAGCCCTGGTACTTCTTGAAGACGTCAACCCCAATGTCTTGCCGGACGAGTATAGGGATACATTTTTGGAAAGTACCGCGGACTTGGTCAATTCCAGGACCCTGCTTTTAGGCCTGGTCGATACCGAAGGATTCATTCTGAACCTGCTGGGCGGGGAGAAAAAAACTTATCTTCTCATATTTCAAAACAACAACGAGGCTCGCCCAACAGGCGGATTTATGGGCACGTATGGTCTGCTTTATTTGGAGAACGGACGGATGAGCATCGGGAAGATAGAGTCTATATACAATCTGGATGGCCAGCTCGACGAAAAAATTGCCGCGCCCGGTCCTCTGCAGCGGCAAGCTTCGTCTTACTGGGGAATAAGGGATGCGAATTGGTTCGTGGATTTCCCGGCAAGCAGCTTGAAGATACTGGATTTTTTTGAAAAAACGACCGGCACATTGGCAGACGGCATTCTGTCGTTTACGCCCGACGTTTTTGAGAAACTTTTGGAAGTAACGGGGCCGATCCCCATGCCGGAATATGACACGATATTGACCGCGCAGAATTTTCGATCAGTCACGCAATCCAAGACTTCGATCGATTATTTCGAGGCGGAAAATGAGCCGAAGAAATTTCTGGCTGATTTTGCCCCGCGAATGCTTGAGCGTTTGCAGACCTTGGACACCCCCCGGTGGATTGGGATTGTAACAGCCCTGACCAGCCTTTCGCGGGAAAAACAGATATTGATGTATTCAACCAGCGCCGAAGTCCAGGACAGGATCATCAAATACAGACTCGGGGGCGAGATCAAAAAAACCCCGGGGGATTATTTGGCAATTTTCCACAGCAGTGTCGGCGGAGGAAAGACCGATCAAGGCATTGCGCAGAGAGTTGAAAAAAAAGTCAGTATGGACTCCGGAGGGCTGGCGATTGTGAAGCTTGCCATAACCAGGTCGCATGGGGCCTATGACGAAAAGTATTTTCCCAAGAACATAGATTTTATGCGTGTTCTGGTGCCGGCCGGCGCGGAATTGCTTTCCGCGACGGGCTTCGACGATTATCCGCTTCTGCCGTCGCAAAGAGCCGGCGCGGCCTCGGATCCCGATCTTTTGGCGTGGAGTCTGCGGATGAAAAGGGATGAAAATACCAAAATGTACGTCGGGCAGGAATCAGGCTATACCGTGTTCAGCAACTGGCTTGAGCTTGGTCCCGGGGAGACGAAATCGGTTGAGCTTATCTACGAGCTGCAGTTTGACGCGGGAAACCGCTACACGCATTTGTTGCAGAAACAGCCGGGGGCGAAAGAATTCGAATTCCTATTCGAACTAAATTACCTGGGGGGTATCGTCTATACATATCCAGAGGACCTCGCGCGCAACGGGAACAAACTCACAATTAGCGAGAACGTAAACAGTGACCGATTTTATGGGGTGATAGGGGAATGAAATTCGTGACCGCCTCGATAATGATCGGGGCATTTTCTCTGCTATCGAAAATTTTGGGACTCGGACGGATTTTGGCCTTTTCCAACCGCTTAGGATTGGGTCAGGAGTTCGATATTTATGTCGCGGCCTTTCGCCTCCCTGACCTGATTTTTAATTTGTTAATTTTAGGCACCCTGTCCGTTGCTTTTATCCCCGTCCTGGTTGGCTATTTGAACAAAAATAGGGAGGAGGCGGAGAAATTCAGCTCCACAATTTTCAATTTCACGCTTTTGGTGATGGGTGTTTTCGGCGTGTTGGGATTTTTGCTAAGCGGCTGGTTCGCAAAAATTATTGTGCCCGGATTTAGCGCAGACGCGCAGGCGGCTACAGCGTCTCTCACAAGAATACTCATGCTTTCCCCGGTTTTTTTCAGCTTGTCGAGCGTGCTAACTGCCTACCTGCATTCTTTCAAACGGTTTTTTATAGCGGCAATCTCTCCGCTGTTTTACAATTTGTCCATAATCGCGGGTGTAATTTTCTTATATCCGAAATTTGGCCTTCCGGGTATCGCCTGGTCGGTTGTTGCCGGAGCGTTTCTGCATTTTCTCCTGCAATTCCCCATGGGCATTCGGTTGGGTTTAAAACCGCTGCGTTTTTGGGATTTGTCCCAACAAGGAGTTAAAAAATTCGCAAAGTTGTTTTTGCCGCGCGTGTTTGGATTGGAATTGGGTCAGATAAGCCTTCTGGCCACTTCTGTTTTGGGAAGTTATTTGGCAAGCGGAACATTGGCAGTTTTTTATATTGCCTACGATTTGGAAACAGTGCCGGTAGGCATATTCGCGGTATCCTTTGCGATAGCGGCCTTTCCGATGCTTTCCGAATTTTTTGAAAAAGGGGATATGTCTTCTTTCAGAACATTTTTTTCTCGAACCGCCGTACAGATATTATTTTTGATTATCCCCATTTCCGTTTTGACGATTTTACTAAGAGCGCAAATTGTCAGATTGATTCCCGGCGCTCTGGAAGGAACCAAATTTACTTTTGCGGACACTCGCCTGACGGCGGAAGCTTTGGGTTTTTTTGCCATCTCTTTGTTCGCCCAAAGTTTGGTACCGCTGCTGGCACGCTGTTTTTACGCCATGCGCAATACAATTATTCCCGTGATTTCGGGATTGGTGGCCGGCGTTATCAATATCGGATTGGCAATAATACTGCGGCCGCTTGCCAGTCCTTACGCGTTTGCGATAGCGTTTTCGATCGCGGCAATCGCGCAAATGCTGATATTATTTATTTGGTTGCGTCGTCGACTGGCCGAGTTCGACGATGAATTTTTGTACGTAAGAACCATAAAAATTTGTATTTCGTCCATCATAATGGCCATGACTGCCTACCTCACGCTTTACCTGGTCGCGCCGTTGGTGAATATGGTAGCTTATTGGGGAATTTTGGTGCAAACTCTTTCCGCCGTCGCCGTCGCCGCGGCGACTTATTTGGGCGCCGGCCTGCTCGTAAAATTGCCCGAGGCGCGGGGTTTGTTCGGGATACTTCGAAGCTGGTTTGCCAAATTTACTCGGCCCGTGACTTCAGCGATCGTAAACGCGTTTACCGATTTTCGGTAGGGGTTGACATTCGCGGTTTATTGATCTATGATTAGATTCGCAATATCAAAGAGGGTCATTAATTTATAAAGGCGTGTGGAAGGAGTCTCCGTGGGTCCGTTACAGGCCAAAAGCCTAACACTAGGGCTCATATCCCGACGTGGCGGATGAGCGGTACGAGAACCGAGATCACAAAAGAGCGGGGGGCTCTTGCGACTCGGAAATGGCTAAAAGAGGCCAGGTGCATCGGCTGACTTCGAATTGGCCATATGTTCGCTCCTCCTTTCACGCCAAAGCCGCATTTTTTTAGCAGAAAGAATGCGGCTTTGTATATTATTTGTTATAATTGTTAGATGCTAGACCAATCAAAGATTCGCAATTTTTGCATCATCGCCCACATTGATCATGGGAAGAGTACTCTGGCGGATCGGCTTTTGGAAATCACGGGGACGATCGAAAGACGGAAAATGAAAGAACAAGTTCTCGATCAGATGGATTTGGAAAGGGAGAGGGGAATTACCATCAAACTTCAGCCAGTCAGGATGAAATATCAGGATTACGAGCTGAACCTCATTGATACTCCCGGCCATGTGGATTTCACCTATGAGGTCAGCCGTTCCCTGGCCGCCTGCGAAGGAGCCATTTTGGTTGTGGACGCGAGCCAGGGGATACAGGCTCAAACCATTGCCAATGTGAATCTCGCGCTGGAGCACAACCTCGTTATCATCCCCGTAGTCAACAAAATCGATCTGCCCAACGCCGACCCCAAAAGTACCGTTGCCGAAATTAAGGAAGTATTCGGCTTCAAAGAGGATGAGATCATGTTCGTATCGGCCAAGACCGGTCAAAATGTTGAAGCGATTTTGCGGCGAATTATTGAAAAAATACCAAAGCCCGCGGGAAGCCCGGACCAGCCCTTCAAGGCGCTGATATTTGATTCCAAATATGACAAACACCGAGGCGTCGTGGCATATGTTCGAATAATGGACGGGCAAATTTCCACAGGGGAGGAGCTTCTGATGATGGGCACGAAGACCAAAGGACATAGCCTGGAGGTCGGTTATTTCGCGCCGGAGCTTCGGAAAAGCGAATTTTTGGGGGCGGGCGAAGTCGGATACATTGTCACCGGACTGCGCGAAGTGCAAAAGGCCAGAGTTGGCGATACGATTACAACGGCCAAACCAGGAGGGGCGGGCGAACCGCTTCCCGGGTACAAAGAGATCAAACCAATGGTTTTCGCGTCCATATTCCCCACCGCAGGAGACGACTACCATGTTTTGCGCGACGCGATGGGAAAGTTAAAATTAAATGATGCCGCGTTGAGTTTTGAACCGGAGAACATCCCTTCTTTGGGATTTGGGTTCCGCACGGGTTTTTTGGGGCTTCTGCATATGGATATTGTGCAGGAGAGACTCTCGCGCGAATTCGGGCTGGACCTCGTCCTGACCGCCCCGTCCGTCGCGTACGAGATTAAAAAGAATAGCGGGGAGCGGCTGACAATCCATACCCCGACCCGGATGCCCGACCCGTCCGAGATTGAATATATCGCCGAGCCGTGGGTGGACCTTTTTATCATCACGCCGGAGAAATATATCGGCGGAATAATGAATCTGGTTACGGGGCGCCGGGGGATTTACAAAACGTCAACTTATCTCGGGCCCGGCCGGGTGAATTTGCAGTTTGAAGCCCCCCTCGGCAATGTCATCAGCGACCTGTATGACAATTTGAAAAGCGTATCGGCCGGATACGCCTCAATGAATTATGATTTTATAAATTTTCGTCCCGCCGATTTGGTCAAATTGGACATTCTGGTGGCCGCGGACAAAGTTGACGCGCTGTCCATGATCGTTCACAAATCAACCGCCCTCTCCGAAGGGCGGCGGATCGTGGAGAAACTGAAAACCCTGATTCCAAAACAGCAATTCGCCATATCTCTCCAGGCCGCGATTGGAGGCACGATCATCGCCCGCGAAACCATCGCGGCCCTGCGAAAAGACGTTACGGCCAAGCTTTATGGCGGCGACGTTACGCGCAAAATGAAGCTCCTGAAGAAACAGAAGAAGGGGAAGAAGAAACTGAAGAGCATCGGCCGGGTGGAAATACCCCAGGACGCTTTTTTGTCCCTGATGAAGCGATAAGTTATAGTAGTTTAGAAGACGCCTGATTGAAAGAAGGGGATCAGGGTAAAAAGTAGCATCGCGGCAATCATTAAGACTGCCACGACATACGATATTGTTTTCAGGAGTTTGCGGTTTCTCATTTCTTGTTTGATTATAACATGTGGTCAGATATCGTAAAATCGAGATGGTTTAGGGCCTTAGGATCAATACTCCTGGTTATGTTTTTATTTTCTTTGGGAAGGCAGGTTTACAAGAAGTACCAGATCCACCTCGAAATCCGCGGGCTTGAAACCGAAATTGCAAGACTCGAGAGCCAAAACCAGGATTTGGCCGGGCTTTTGGAATATTTCAAGACCACCGCCTATAAAGAGCGCCAGGCCAGGTCGATTTTAAATCTCAAGAAACCCGGCGAGTTCGCGGTGGCTCTGCCGCCTCGGGAGGAAGAGGGGGCGGGGCAAGGCCCGCAAGCGGAAGAGATTTACGCATCCAATTTCAAAAAATGGAGAGAGTACTTCTTTGGGCGAAAAGATGAATAGTCAAAAAATTTTAATCTGGTTTTTTCTTCTGGTCCTCTTTTTTGCCGCAGGCAGTTCGGTTCTGGCCTTGGGCATATATGAATTCGGCTGGAGCGGGCCTTGGATGGCGTATATTCCCCTGCCGGCCGCCCTGGTTGACGGCCGCTTTATTACGCAAAGAGATGTTTTCCGCCGCGTGGGCGCTTATCAGACGCTGACAGGAGAACAAGCCGATAATCAAAGAAAAACAGTCGTTGAGAAACTGACTGAAGAAAAAATAATTGCCGATTTGGCAAAGAAGCGGGGAATTACCGTCAATGATCAGGAAGCCGAACAATATTACAGCTCGCTTTTGAACCGCTTCGGAATCAAAAGCGAAGATGCTTCAAATGAAATAAGGCAAAAATTTGGCTGGAGTCCCGAGGAATTCAGGCGCTATCTGGTTATTCCGGACCTTTTGGAAACAAAATTAAAAATATTATTTATGGCCGCGGCGGAAGACGGTTCCGTTTTCCGGCAGATGCGGCTTATTGAAAACAGGATAGGGGCGGGACTTGATTTTATTGAAGCCGTAAAGCTTTATAGTGAAGATGAAGAAAGTAGATATATCGGCGGGGAAACGGGGTATCGCCGATTAAACGAGATCGAACCGTGGATTTTGGACGAGGTCAGAGCGCTAAAAAACGGCGAGGTGAGTGATATAATTGTTTCCTCGAATGGGTATCACGTTATGCAAATGGTCGCGCGGGAGGGGAGCGGGGATGACGAACAGGTGCTCCTGCGGCAGATATTTATCAAAGGCCCAAGTTTTGAAGAATACTTAGAAAAAGAGAAGGAGAATCACAGGATTTATGTCTTCGGCAAGTTATAATATAATGTCTTGAACAGCTAATAATTTTAGAGCGGGATTAGTACAGTGGTAGTACGCTTGCTTCCCAAGCAAGAGATGCGAGTTCGATTCTCGTATCCCGCTCCGAAATTGTTAGGGTTCGACCTGCCCGGTAGTTAAACAGCAGTTTATACTATCTGGGTTCCCGTTACCCGCTCCAAGATTAGAGATTCCGATTTTTGACCAGCCATTTCGTGGGCGGCGCACAGCGCCGCCCATTGATTTCGGGGGTTTCCGCGCGCCTCGCGGTTGGTCAAGACGAGGTTCGAGCCGAACACTTGTTCGGCAGCAACCTTTTTATTGAAAAGGTTGCTATCCCTTGCGGTTTTATCAAGAAAAGAAGCGACTTTTATCCATTCTGCCATCGGTTTGGCATTGCAAAATTATCGGGGGGGGGGGGGTAAAATATAGTAAAGGTCTTAAAAACAATTATTAACTAACTAAAAGAATCTATGAAAAAATTTAACAAGATTTCAACAGTTATATTAAGTCTTGCGCTTATACTTGGTATAACTGGACCGACTACTACATTTGCGGCAACAGACCCGGGTCTGGATGCGGCACGTAGCTTTGCGGTTCTGGCCGGGTCGGGCATTGTCAGCACTAATCCCCCGCAAGTTATTGTCGGGGATGCCGGTTCAAGTCCAACCGTATCAAACGGTTTAACGAATGTTGAAGTAACCGGAACGAATTACCAAGCGAATGAACAAGCTGTAATTGATGCCAAAACCGATCTGGCTATTGCCTATGCCGATGCTTCTACTCAACCCCAGTCAGGTGCTGATATACCCTCAGATCTCGCTTCACAAACTCTGGTACCGGGAGTATATCATTCCGCTTCCGGGGTATTTGCGATATCGGGAGCGGGAGTTTTGACGCTTGATGGCGGCGGAGACCCGAATGCGGTTTTTATTATCAAAGCAGATTCGACTCTTACTACAGCAGTCGGCAGTTCGGTTGTTCTTACGAATGGCACTCGTGCCAGCAATGTCTTTTGGACTGTCGGTTCTTCAGCGACTCTTGAAGGCACTACCTTTGTGGGAACTGTTATGGCTGTGGCTTCAATCACGGATAGTGGAGGTTCAATTGTTTCAGGAAGATTTTTGGCTGACGCCGATAATGATGGTACTGGCGCAGTTACATTAAACAATACAGAAATTACCGTCCCAACCAACCTTACGCTTAATAAAATCGTAGTTAATAATGATGGCGGCACAGATGTTGAAGCTGATTGGACTTTGACAGCTACCGGACCAACCACGATTTCCGGTCCCGGTGCTGCGGGCTCTACCGATGTAGTCAGCGGCGGTGATTTTCTTTCCGGAGCATATACACTGTCTGAATCAGCCGGACCTGCCGGGTACACTGCTTCATCTTGGAGCTGTGTAAAAAATGGGGGCGCGCCGGTTACCGGTTCTTCAATTACACTTGCGACGGGTGATACCGCAACCTGTACTATCACCAATAACGATATCGCGCTCACAACCGCAACACTTAATGTCGTCAAAACAGTAATTAACAACAACGGTGGCACGGCAGTTGCTTCTGACTTTACTCTTAATGTTACTGGTACCAATGTTTCAAATCCTTCTTTTGCTGGTTCTGCATCGGGCGTAGATATTACGCTTGACGCTGGTTCTTACGCAGTAACAGAGCCAGTCGTCCCCACTGGCTATTTACAAACAGGTTCTGGTGATTGTTCGGGAACAATTTCGGCAGGTCAAACCAAAACTTGCACCATTACCAACGATGATATTGCGCCTCAACTTATCGTGAACAAAATCGTCATCAATGACAACGGCAGGACTAAGGTGATTGCCGACTTTCCGCTCTTTATTGACGGCGGTAGCGTAACATCGGGAGTTGCGAGCACAACCACCATAGGATTACACACGGTTTCTGAGACTTCTGATTCCGTCTATACATCTGTTATCGGCGGCAATTGCGCCGCGGACGGTACGATTACTCTTGCGCTGGGCGATGTGAAAACCTGTACTATCACCAATGACGATATAGTGCCCGTAGTTCCGCCCTCATCGGGTGGCGGCGGAGGTAGCGGTTCATACTATCCACCTGTCCCACCCCTCATTGACGTGGTGAAAGTACCAAGTTCTCTGGCACTGCCGAACGGTCCCGGCCCGGTAATGTATACCTACACGCTTCGCAATATCGGAACGGTTCCAGTAACTAATATAACAATGGTCGGTGATACTTGCAGTCCCATTGTACGCATTTCTGGCGACACGAATAGTGACAACAAACTTGATGTGACTGAAACATGGGTTTACACTTGCTCAACGACGCTATCTAAAACTCACATGAACATCGTCACTACGATTGGATGGGCTAATGGCATAAGCGCAACTGATATTGCAAACGCTACGGTCATCGTCGGTATTCCAGTGGTGCCACCTTTGATTCACGTAACAAAAGTTCCAAGTCCGCTGACTTTACTAGCCGGAGGAGGAATGGTTACATACACAAATAAAGTCACCAACCCGGGGACGGTGCCATTAAGCAATGTTCAACTCACTGATGATAAATGTGGTCCCGTAAAATATATTTCCGGCGACACAAATGGCAATGCAAAACTTGATATCACGGAAACATGGACATACACCTGTCGGACGAAGCTCACTAAAACCACGGTAAATACCGTCACAGCGAGCGGCGAAGCTAATGGTCTGACGGCAAGAGATTTTGCGATTGCTACTGTCGTTGTAGCCGCCCCAAAATTACCAAATACAGGGATTAGTCCTGACGAAAAAAGTATGCCTTGGAATATCGTCATACCGGCTGGCATCTTTGCGATTTCGATTTTCTTCTATCTTGCTCGAAGAAAACAAACAGTTTAGTCTAAGCATTGAGAAGAATTAGTGAGCAAATGCCAAACAAGAGTTTGTCTGGCATTTGTGGTTATAAATCCAATAGAGACCTTGCTCGCACTACAACAAAATTATGACCAGTATAATGCAATCACAAATTTTCTTCTTTATTTCTTCAATAGGATTTGTCATTCTTGGAATTTTAGCCGCAATAATATTGATCTATATTCTATGGATACTCAATCTATTTACAAAGATTTTAAGAAGAATGGAAAAGGAGATTGATTCTGTCGGTGATGCGACCAAAGAAACAATTGAGGCGATACGAGAAAGCAATGTGTTTAGATTTCTGTTCAAAGGAAAAAGAAAGCACAAATAATTGTAAGGTGTATACTTAATGAACATGAGCGTGAAATTATCAATTTTAATTAAAAAACTATATGACAAAAAAGAAAATTGGAATGTCCGTCGGTAAGATTGCAGGAATAGGTGCTGGAGTGGCGGCTGTCGGCGCAGGGGCGTATTACCTTTTTGGGCCAAAAGGAAAAAAGCATCAGAAAAAAGCGAGCGCTTGGGCGGCAGAGATGAAAAGAGAAGTTGAGAAGGAGTTAAAAAAGATGAAAGGCGTTACGAAACCTCTTTATCAGGATGTGGTTGATGCCATTGCCAAAACCTACAGCAAAAAATACAAGAATTATTCAGGCGAAATCAATGCTTTTGCCAAGAAGCTCAAAACTCGCCCTACTCTGAAAAAAGTAAAAAGTACCATCAAGAAAATTACTTGATGCAAAGTTCATGCAATCAAAAACCTTATCAAAACAAACACTATTATTAGTAGTTGTCCTTTCAGGATTAACTCTCTTTATCGCACTTCTTTTGTATTTTATTCCAAAAAATTCAGTTCAAAGTAGCTCGGCAATGCTTTTTGAAAATGTTGTCGCTCTTCCAAAACAAGAACAAGCAAGTGTTAAATTGCCGGTGCGTCTTAAAATTCCAAGTATAAATGTTGACGCTCCCGTTGAGTATGTAGGTCTTACATCCGACGGAGCAATGGATGTGCCAAAAGGCCCTGTTAATGTAGCGTGGTTTAACCTCGGACCACGTCCCGGGGAAACAGGCAGTTCTGTTATTGCCGGACACTATGGCTGGAAAAATAATATACCGGCAGTATTTGATAATTTACATAAAATACGCAAAGGTGATAAAATCTATATTGAAAATGGAAAAGGAGCGATTATTACTTTTGTTGTGCGTGAAATTCGAACATACAGCAAAGATGAGGCCGCGCCAGATGTATTTGGATCAAGCGATGGTAAAGCGCACCTTAATCTCATCACTTGCACGGGAGTTTGGAATAAGGCGGAAAAAACTCGATCCGAGCGACTTATAGTATTTACTGATAAAGAATAATAAGAATATTTTCATTTGCAAAATCCCGTCGTTGAAAGCGAGGACGGCGCGGGATTCCTTCCCCCAACCCCCTTCCTCCCGCGCCGTCCGAGCGAAAAAAGAGGCCGCTCCCGCCGTCCTGCTCGTTTAGAGCAGAGCCAAGCAAATCACTCTTTTCCTTTTAGAAGAATTTTTTGGTGGCGCGCGCAAATCAGAAATCGTAAAGAGTATTTTGCTTGGCGGCGAGCGTTAGCGAGCGGCGGCGGGGCGGCTTCCATTGGTTAGGAATTTTTGATAAAGTGAGTTCGAGCGCAGTCGTAAATATACTCCAGAATCAAACAGACATTAGTTTTAGAATTTTTTTGATGGGCTTCCATTGTCGGAAAACAAAAAGAGCGGTTTGTGCCGCTCTTTTTTTCTTTCTTCCTTACTTATCGTATCCGTTGGGTGGTGTTGCGTCGTCCCAAATTAAACCGACCGCCGTTACCCCAGTTATCACGGTTTCGTAGTGTCCGGATGGGGCATTTTTGTAACTGAATGTTACCACTCCGTTACTTCCGGTCGTGCCCGTGCCGCTTCCTACAACATTGCCGTTAAGTGTAAGGTTGATGGAAACCGAAGCATTGGCAACAGGATTTCCAAAGTCGTCAATCACCGCTATATGGATATTCAAGTGTTTGTCGCTATTTTTACCGCCTTCGGTTGTATAGGTGATTGAATTTACTATTGCGGTAGTGGGTTCGGACGGGGCAGGGCCGATTGACAAATTCGCCGTGCCGCTGCCGGAAACGCTTCTTGTATCCGTGGCCGTTACCCCAACTGTATAATTGCCATCTGCCAAGCTGGAAATATCAAGATTGCCGGTATAAGTTCCCGGAGTGGCTGTTTCAGCAAAGCTGACAGCTGTGGTAGTGACATTTACCGTTATAGTGAAGTCAGATGGACTCAAGCCGCTTATCGCATTGCCGTTTTCGTCTGCTATCGCCGCCGTTAATATAGCCGTGGTATCAATTCCACTTTCGTAGTTGGTCTTGTCCGTACTCAAATCAACATTTACTGCCGGGTCGGGCGGCTGTGGCGGTACAAGAGAAGCAATTGCGGCTGCGACATTAACCAATCCATAGCCGTAATGCGTGTCCTTTCCAGTCGCTCCAATATCATCAGCCGTAGAGTTGAGTATCGCTCTTACTTCGTCATTATTGGTAACTCCGGCCGCAATCACAAGCGCGGCGGCACCGGCGACATGCGGAGAGGCCATTGAAGTACCGGTGAATTTAACATAACCGCCGCCAAGCTGGGTGGAGTTGATAGAAACGCCGGGCGCCGAAAGCTCTACCGCGACACCGGTGCTTGAAAAACACGGCCGTGAATCGCTTTTGTTCGTTGCGGCAACCGCCATAACCGAATCATACCTCGCGGGGTATCCGACATTATTACCCTTGCCGGCGCAATTTCCGGAATTGCCGGCAGCTGCCGCGTGAAAAATCCCCGCGGCCGCCGAATTATCAAAAGCCGCTTTAACCGTAGCACCGGGATCTGATCCCGCCCCGTAACTATTATTTGTTACTTGCATCCCGTTATCTACCGCCCATTGAAGCGCGGCGATAATATTACTCCAATAACCCGATCCGCTTGAGTTGAGAACCTTAAGCGCATAGAGGCTTGCTAACGGAGCAACACCAACAACTCCAGTATCATTATCTTCAGCCGCCACGGTCCCCGCGACATGCGTGCCGTGGCCATTGTCGTCCATAGGGTTGGCGTCGTTATTCACAAAGTCGTAGCCGCCCGTAAAATTCGCGTCCAAGTCAGGATGCGTGTAATCAATACCCGAATCAATAATGGCAACTTTCACGCCAACACCTTTGTTGTCGTCGTCGTGAACCGTCCCGGAGCCGATCCTCTCAACGCCCCACGTATTATCCAATTCCACGTCAATGGCGTAAACGACTCCGTCGGGCTCAATGCTTGTGATATTGGGATTCCGCGAAAGTCCCGCAATCGCCGATTCGGGGATGCTTGCGGCAATTGCCGGCACAAGATGATAGCTGTGTTTAATAACACCGCCGTGGCTCTCTACCAACGCTTGCTCGCGCGAACCCGGCGTTTGGTTAAAGATAATAAAAACATCAACTTTATTGTTCCCGGCGGCCTGAACTTGGGAGTTTGTCGATCCCACTACTCCGACAGCCGTTATACCGAATACAACTCCTAAAATAAGCGAATACGATAGAATTTTTTTCATATTGTTTGTTGTTATGTTTTTATAGTAGCAAGGGTATATAAAAAGTCAAACCCTCGGCTTTTTGAGTGTTTCCTGCAGGTGCAGAGCCAAGATTTGCGCGGTGTTTTTTATGAGCAGTCTGGTTTATTTCAACTCAAACGTTATCGATACGTTGACTGTCACGTCCTGGGAACCCGGCTGGACAGGGGAGGTCCCGCCACCGGCGCCTCTGCCATAGACATCGGGCGCGCTAAGCTCATAAGGCATAGGGAGGTAAACATTGCCTTCATTGAAATTGATAACCTTGCCAAGTTTGACGCCGAGATTTGAGGCGAGGTCCTGCGCTTTTTGTTTGGCTTTATTTATCGCCTGTTCGCGCGCCTGCGCCTTGAGAGCGTCCGGATCGTCGATATAATATGAAACATTGTCGATTTGATTGATGCCTTTGCTGGTCAGGCCGCCGACCATGGAAGAAACATCCTCAAGTTTTGAAACTTTTACACTCACGGTTTGGGTAAGATTATAACCAGAGATTGTTGGCGGTCTTGTTTCTCCGCTGACCGGATAGCCATAGTCATACTGGGGATAGAGGTTATAGCCGCTGGTTTTTATGTCCTCGTCCGCTATTCCTTTGGATTTCAAAAAATCAATGACAATTTTCATTTTGCTGTCGTTGTCTTCTTGAACTTTGCCGGCATCCTTGCCCTGCGTAACAACCGAGAATGACAACGACGCCCGGTCGGTCTTGGCCGTGACCTTTCCCTCGGCGGACATAGTGATGCTCCTTGTTTTGCTTATGTCAACAGAGGAACGCTTTTTTATCTCAAACCCCGCCAGAATTAATGCGGCCAGGATAAGTATGGCCGATAAGACGCCCAACAAATCCTTTATTCTCGGATTCATGCTTGTTTCCTTCCAATTTAATTTTTAACCTAATTCCTCGAAACGAATATCGTTTTCGTGGGTGAGAATAGCCAAAACTTTTTTGACCTCCAGCTCTGGAAATTTTTCTAGTATTCTCGTTTCCGCGTCTTTGAGGTCCGAGAAGTGTTTTTCCCGCTCTTCCCCATTGGAATTAAAGGCCTTTCTGCCTCCGTACGCGCCGCAGTCCGTGTGATTCATCAGGATAACTTGTTTGATATCGTGGAGTGTTTTGCTTGTCTCAATTTGCTTCATCAAAAACTCAGCGTCGCTAGGCTCGTTTGGCCCAACAATATTTTTTACCCCCCCTGCCACTGAAATAATATCAATGTCTCCGAGGAGCCCCTGATCCTCCAGGTATTTTTTTATCGCTTTGCCGAAACGGAAATCAATGCAGTGAATAATGAGCGCCTGGCAGGTATGTTGCATGCTTAAATATTAGCAAAAATGAAAACGCCGCGCAATCTCCCCCCGTGGGAAATTGCGCGGCGCAGGACGAATCTCAAACGGCTACTGGCACCATTTCGTTTTGCGGCCGCGGCTTCACGGTGACAAACTCGACGCTCGTCGGGCGTTCCGCGGAGGCCCGCTCAAGCCTAGCCAGGCGGTGTTCGAAGGTAAGTCGCGGGTAAACCGCCCTGATGATTGCTTCAGATTTCTCCATGTGTTTTTTATGGAGGGCTTCCTCCTTTTCCTTGGAAGGAAATTGACCAAAGGCTTTCTGATAGGCCCGGCAGTCAGTATGATTGAGGACTATCACGTGTGTGGCACCGAGCTCCACCGCGAGATGAACTTGCCTCATAATGTAGCCGGTGTCAGAGTCGAGAGTCGGCGCGGCCAGGTCCTTGCACCCGCCGGCGGGATTGAAGCAAATTGCGGTTTTCTCTATCCCGAGTTCGGCGAGCAGTCCCATTACTATCGGTCGCAGATCGGGGTCGAAACAGTGCAGCACAAAGACTCGTTCTGTCGCTTCCATTAGCACCTCCTTGGAGTTGAATTCGATTACTGATTACTGGTGATAGTAGCAGTTATTGCTTATTTTTGCAAGAGATTTTATGATACTAATGAGGCCCGCCAATACCAGAGCCACCTTAGCTCAGCCGGTAGACCTGCCCGCCCTTGCCTAAGCCGACGTAGCTCAATTTGGTAGAGCAATCGCTTCGTAAGCGATAGGTTATCGGTTCAATTCCGATCGTCGGCTCGGGCGATGGCAGGCGGGGCAGCCCCATAGTGAAGGTCCCCGGTTCGATTCCGGGAGGTGGCTGTGGCAATGGCAGGCGGAGCAACGGCTCAAGCGGTTGAGCCGTTGAAATTTTGGCCAATTTGTCAAGGCCCTGGTGGATTGACAGAAGCGCGCAATTTAGAGGAAAATTAGGGGGGTATGCTTTTGAAAGACCTTTCCAAATAAGGCTTTTTTTGTTATTATGAATTCTGCCTATGATTGACGCTACTCCTGAAAACAAACCAAAAAAAAGCCTCGCAAAGTCAGAACTGGTCTCAATTGCCTTTGAGCTGGGTTTTATCATTGCCTTGCCGGTTGTGCTTTTCGGGTTTTTGGGCAAGTGGCTGGATACTCGAGCCGACACATCTCCACTGCTCACACTCATTGGAATCTTTGGCGCGATTACCATGACCAGCTTTTGGATATACCGAAAGTTTAAGAATTATTTCAAATCATGATTTTTGCGATTCCGCCGTTGGCGGCCGAAACAATTTTCCGTATTGGCCCGATCCTCGTAACCAATGCTTATATAAATTCGACGATTGTCCTGGCGCTTTTTATTGCCCTTGGTCTTGTTTTGCGCAAAAGAAGCGGTGAAATCCCGGACAAAATTCAAAATTTCGCGGAAAGCATTTTTGAAGTTTGTCTAGGATATGTCGATCAGGTTACCAAGGATCGCCGGAAATCAATAAAGTTTTTGCCGATCGTAGGTTCCCTCTTCTTTTTTATTCTGATTTCAAACTGGATCGGAATATTTCCGGGAATCGGTTCGATCGGGCGCTATCTGCCGATTCACGGAGAGATCGAACTTGTGCCGCTTTTCCGACCCGCGAACACGGATCTCAACATGACGCTGGCCATGGCTATTTTGGGAATAGGGGCGACGCACATTTTCGGAATACTGGCCATTGGTTTTTGGAAATACGCCAATAAATTCGTGAAGCTGGGGGACATTTGGCGCAGTTTCCGCAAAGGCGGCATGAGTATTTTCGTGGCATTCGTCGAGTTTGGAGTCGGGCTTATTGAAATTTTTTCCGAGGTCGCCAAGGTCGTATCGCTATCATTGAGGTTGTTCGGCAATGTGTTCGCGGGCGAGGTGTTGCTCACGGTCATGGCCAGCCTCATCGCGTTTATTATTCCTCTGCCGTTTATTTTTTTGGAAATTCTCGTGGGTTTTATCCAGGCGCTGGTTTTCTCGATGCTGGTTTTGGTGTTTTTGAGCATAGCAACCATGGAAGTTCAGACGGCGCGTCATTAATTTTTTGTCATTCACCGCCGACCAAATAAACTCAAAATAATTAACAGGTCGAGCAGGGTTTGAAAAGGAGACAAGTTATATGGCACTAGACGCAGAAACAATGGGGACGCTCGTCAAGGGCGCGACCATCGCCATTGGGGGTATCGCCCCGGCCATCGCAATTGGCAAGACTGCCAGCAAGGCGATGGAGTCGATCGGGCGCAACCCTGAGTCAGCGGACAAAATTTTTGTCCCCATGCTTTTGGGCATGGCGTTCGCCGAAGCGATCGCGATCTACGCCTTGGTTATCACGTTTATTCTCTAAAGCAAGCGATGAATTTTCCATCTCTAGTTTTTCTCGCGACCGAGGTAGCGGAACATGCCGCTCCCGGATCAGCCGGCGTCCTCGGCACATTGGGTTTGAATTGGAAGCTGTTTTTGGCGCAGCTTGTGAATTTCGGGGTGGTAATCTTCATTTTGTGGAAGTGGGTGATGAAGCCCGTCGTCGGGGCATTGGAGGCAAGGCGAATTAGAATTGAGGAATCTGTGAAAAAGGCGGGGGAAATCGAGAAGAAGTTCGCAGACATTAAGGCGTATGAAGAAGGGGCCAGACACAAATCCCGAATCGAAGCCGATGAATTGATTACCAGGGCATCACTTACAGGGGAGACATTAAAAAATGAAGCCGCGGAAAGGGCCCGCGCCGAATCGGCCAAAATTTTGTCAGAGGCCAGAGTTACGATCGCCTCGGAAAAGGAACGGGCGCTTCTGGAGATTCGGGAAGAGGTCGCTGGCCTCGCCGTGATGGCTGCAGAGAAAATTTTGCGGGCAAAGCTGGATGAGAAGAAAGATGCCGAATTGATCAAGAACATGATGAAAAGTCTATAATCCTTTATGAGATTCACACCTCAACAATACGCCAAGGCCTTATTCGATTCTATCGCCGAGACCAATACAGAGGATCACGAAGCGGTTCTTGATAATTTTGTAAAAGTCCTGGCCGCGAACGGCGATCTTGCTAAATTCGAGGAGATTGAATCGGCGTATAACGATTTGGATAGAGAAGCGAAGGGAATCAGGGGCGTGGATGTAACTTTTGCCAGGGAGATCAATCCCAAAATTTTGGACGAGTTGAATACCGTGGTTCAGGATCGGGCCGAGTTTAAGACAAAGGTTGATGAGGGGATTGTCGGCGGCGTGGTGCTCAAGGCTGACGAAATTTTGATTGACGGAAGCCTTCGAACACAACTAGAGGACCTAAATAAAATGTTGAAAGGACGGGTATAAATAATATATGGCCAACGCGAATTTGATCCAGCAGCTCAAAGATAAAATTCTCAAATTCCAACCGGATGTAAAGATTGAGAAAGTCGGAACGGTTTTGGAAGTGGGGGACGGCATTGCGCGAATCTCGGGACTCACGCAGGCGGCGAGCATGGAAATGCTGGATTTTTCCGCCGGAAGCGGATCCGCCTCCGGCGGAGGAAAACAAACTTTTGGCGTTGCGCTAAATCTTGAGGAAAATTTGATCGGGTGTGTGATTTTGGGCGATTATACCAATATCAGGGCGGGCGATATGGTGCGCTCGACAGGCAGAATTCTGTCAGTCCCAGTGGGAGAAAATTTGATAGGTCGTACGGTAAACGCTTTGGGGTTTCCAAAAGATGGGAAAGGAGCCATCAAGGAGAGCGCCTTTTATCCAGTGGAAAAAATCGCTCCCGGTGTTATCACCCGGCAAAGCGTAAAACAGCCCGTCCAGACGGGAATCAAGGCCATAGACGCGCTTATTCCCATCGGCCGCGGCCAGCGCGAGCTTATTATTGGCGACCGGCAGACCGGGAAGACAGCGATTGCCATCGACACAATCATCAATCAAAAAGGCCAGAATATGGTCTGCATTTATGTCGCCATCGGACAGAAGGAGAGCAAAGTTGCCAAAATTGTCGCGGAGCTTGAGAAGCACGGCGCGATGGAATACACGATTGTAGTTTCGGCGGGCGCTTCGGAAGCCGCGTCGCTATCGTATATCGCGCCTTACGCGGGTTGCGCCATGGGCGAATATTTTATGGATAAGGGCAAAGACGTGCTTATCGTGTATGACGACCTGTCAAAGCAGGCGGTCGCCTATCGCGAAATATCCTTGTTGTTGCGCCGACCGCCGGGAAGGGAAGCATATCCGGGCGATGTGTTCTATTTGCATTCAAGGCTTCTTGAGAGGGCGGCAAAACTGAATCCTGATTTTGGCGGGGGGAGTTTGACGGCTTTGCCAATTATTGAAACTCAGGCTGGGGATGTGTCGGCGTACATTCCGACCAATGTGATTTCCATTACTGATGGACAAATTTTCCTGGAGAGCGACTTGTTCTATAAAGGCATCCGTCCGGCCTTGAACGTCGGTATTTCTGTTTCGCGCGTGGGTTCTTCCGCCCAGACCAAGGCTATGAAAAAAGTCGCCGGCAAACTGAAACTGCAGCTCGCGCAATTCAGGGAACTCGAGGCGTTCGCGCAGTTTGGTTCGGATCTCGACGAGGCAACGCGAAAAACTCTGGAATTGGGCAAGAGACTGTCCGAAATTCTCAAGCAGCCGCAATACCGGCCCGATTCTTTGGAAAGAGAAGTCACGATTGTTTACGCGGTGAACAACGGTTACTTTAACGAAATCCCTGTTGAGAAAATCGCTGAGACGGAAAACAGGTTTCATCAATATTTAGCCGCGCAAGCCAAAGATGTTCTCGAAGAAATCCGCGTAACCCGCGACCTCTCGGAAAGCACCGAGGAAAAATTAAAGCGCGCGATAACGGGTTTCCTGCAGACCATCAAATAATTATGCCGAGTTTAAGAGACATTAAACGTCGCATCAAATCAATTCAAAGCACGCGCAAAATCACACGCGCGATGCAGATGGTTTCGGCTTCCAAAATGCGCAAGGCGCAGAGCGCGGTGACGAATAGCCGTACATATGCGGATTTGGCATGGGAGTTGATAAACTCCGTCATTCCCGCCATGCCTGGCGGCAGGCAGGCGCAGGTGACAAGCGGGTTTTTGCAAACGTTTCCGGAAGCTGAAAAAATCGGCATCGTTTTGCTGACCACAAACCGCGGCTTGGTCGGGAGCCTTAACAGCAACCTCGCGGCAAAAATAAAAGAGATTCCCAATTCAGAGATTATCAGTGAAATTATCACTTACGGCAAGAATGCCAGAACCATCGCCGGGCGGCTTCAAAAAAACGTGGTGGCGGATTTTCCCAAAATGGACAGGATGATTTCCGCAGTGGAAATTTACCCCCTGGCCCGATACATTTCCGATATTTATCAGACAGGGGAGTATCAAAAGATTTTTATTGTCTACAATCATTTTGTCTCGACGCTGATTCAAAAGTCCACCATAAAACAATTGCTTCCTTTCATTGGCGGTCGCAACCTCACCCGGCCTTCGACCACCCTCTCCGATATCGGAGAGGGCAGGGGTGAGGTAATATACAATGCAATTCAGAATGAGTATTTATTCGAGCCCGCCCCCGATCGAGTCATCAATCATCTTCTGCCGAGAATCATCGAATCTCAAATTTACCAGGCTATTTTGGAATCCGACGCTTCGGAACATTCCGCTCGCATGGTCATGATGAAAAACGCGACCGAGGCCGCGGGCGATCTGATTTTTGATTTAACCTTGACTTACAACCAGGTGCGTCAGAACAAGATCACAACCGAGCTGGCGGAAATAACAGCCGGTAGAATCGCGCTTGAATAAGTAGGAAAGGAAATTTAATAATATGGATAAACATATGTCCGCCCAAGGCGGATCCGCCTCCGGCGGAAATATTGGAAGAGTATCGCAAGTAATAGGACCAGTCGTGGACGTGCATTTCGCCGACAGAGTGCCGGGTATTTACAGCGCATTGATAGTTGAGACAGCCCCTTCGACAGGCTCAGGGCAAAACCGGCTGGTTTTGGAAGTCCAACAGCAGTTGTCTGACAATGTTGTCAGGTCAGTCGCCATGTCCTCGACTGACGGCCTGAAGCGCGGTACTGAAGTCATCGATACCGAAGCGCTGATCACCGTCCCGGTCGGGAAGCAGACCTTGGGAAGGATTTTCAATGTCCTGGGGTCGCCGGTGGACGGCAAAGAGGCCGCGCAAACCGAAAAAAGATACCCGATCCACCGGCCCGCGCCGAAATTGACTGATCAATCCATCAAGACAGAAATCCTGGAAACCGGAATCAAAGTCATTGATCTGATTTGTCCGATTTTGAAAGGCGGGAAGGTCGGTCTGTTCGGCGGCGCGGGCGTGGGCAAGACAGTTATCATTCAGGAGCTCATCAACAACATCGCCAAGGCCCATGGCGGCGTTTCAGTGTTCGCCGGCGTTGGGGAGAGAACCCGTGAAGGCAATGACCTCTACCATGAAATGCAGGAATCCAAGGTCATAGATAAACTCGCCATGGTATTCGGGCAGATGAATGAACCGCCCGGGGCGCGGGCGAGGGTCGCTTTGTCCGGATTGTGCATGGCCGAGTATTTCCGCGATGAAGAAAAGCAGGACGTCCTTCTATTCATCGACAACATTTTCCGCTTTACGCAGGCCGGCAGTGAAGTATCCGCGCTTTTGGGACGCATCCCGTCAGCGGTCGGGTACCAGCCGACGCTCGCCTCTGAAATGGGCGAACTGCAGGAAAGAATCACCTCGACCAAACAAGGGTCCGTTACATCCGTGCAGGCAGTGTACGTGCCGGCCGATGATTTGACTGACCCCGCGCCGGCCACGACCTTTGCGCATCTGGACTCAACCGTCGTGCTTTCGCGGGCATTATCCGAGCTCGGGATTTATCCGGCCGTTGATCCGCTGGACTCAACCTCGACAATTTTGGATCCCAATATTGTTGGAGCAGAGCATTATGATGTTGCCCGCGGGGTGCAAAAAACTTTGCAGCGTTATAAGGATTTGCAGGATATAATTGCCATTCTGGGGATGGAGGAACTGCCCGAGGAGGATAAAATAACCGTGGCCAGAGCCAGAAAAATCCAGCGTTTCCTCTCACAGCCTTTCTTTGTGGCCGAAGTTTTTACGGGAACTTCGGGGCAATATGTTCCTCTGAAGGAGACTATCCGCGGATTTAGGATGATATTGGATGGCGAACTGGACAGCGCCCCCGAGCAGGAATTTTACATGAAAGGCGGAATTGAGCAGGTCGGAAAATAATTCATATGGCTAAGATCAAATTTCGTATTGCCACACCGGAACGCGTGGTTTACGAGAGCGAAGTCGACAGCGTGACTTGTCCGACCGAAATGGGCGAGGTTACAATTTTGCCCAAGCATATTCCTCTCGTGGCCAATCTTAAAGCAGGGGAATTAAAGACTATACAAAACGGGCAGGAAAATTATTTTTCCCTATCAGGCGGTTTTCTGGAAGTGCGTACAAATAACGAGATCGTGATTTTGGCAGACTCCGCTGAACACGCGCATGAGATAGACATGGCGCGGGCGGAAGAAGCGCGTGGGCGAGCAAAAAAACTTATGGCCGAGGAGGTCAGGAGTGAGGAGGAGTACGCGGTCACAGCCGCCGCGCTCGAACGGGCACTGGCCAGGATCAGGGTCGCCAGGCGCAGACACAAAGACGTCGGCCGGACAGCCCCATGATGGATTTTGCAAACGGCTCAACCGCGGTTGAGCCGTTTTGTGGTACTATTAAGCCATGGGAAAACCAGCGAGATTCAAATTTGCGTGGACGGATCGCTCAAAATTGTCAGAGGGCGCTTTTTCGATCGTAAGAAAACTGAAAACATCGGGTTTTGAAGCCCTGCTCGCCGGCGGCGCGGTGCGCGACGCTTTGCTTAAGCGGCCGCTTCTGGAGATAGACATCGCTACATCAGCTACTCCGGCGCAGATAAAAAGACTTTTTTCAAAGACCATTCCAACCGGCGAAAAACACGGCACGATTACAGTCCGCCTTGATAAGGTCAGTTATGAGGTGACAACTTTCCGGATCGAAGGACCTTATAAAGATTACCGGCATCCGGCGAAGGTTAAGTTCGTCCAAAACCCCGAACAGGACGCAAAAAGACGTGATTTTGGGGTAAATGCCCTGTTTTATGACCCTACAGCCAAGGAGGTTATTGATTATGTCAATGGTATTGCTGACATTTCCCACAAGAAGATCCGGTTCGTGGGTATGGCCGATGACAGGATCAGGGAGGACGCTTTGCGCATGATGCGCGCGGTGAGATTTGCCACGGCGCTCAATTTTGCCCTCGAACCTCGCGCTCGCAAGGCAATTCAGAATAACGCCGCCTTGATAAAAAAAATCTCCACCGAGAGAATTAAACAAGAATTGGATAAGATCATTTTGTCCGATAGGGCTTCGATCGGGCTCAGCCTTTTGGATGTTGTCGGGCTCATGGAATTTATATTACCCGAACTCAAGGCTTGCCAAGGAGTGAGGCAGCCGAGAAACGAACACGCCGAAGGGGATGTGTACACTCATTCATTGCTCGCTCTGGAGAAAACGGACGAGAGTTACGATGTGCCGACGCGTTACGCCGTCCTATTCCATGATTTGGGAAAAGCCGGGACGGCAAAGATTCGCCAAGGCAAAATTACTTTTTACGGGCACCCGGACGCGGGCGCCGAGATCGCGTTTCGGATGATGAAGCGCCTCAAGTTCAGCGGGCAGGACACTGATAAAACAGTGTGGCTTGTGAGAAACCACATGGTGCCCAACGACTTCCCCAACATGCGCTTGTCAACCAGGCGGAAATGGGGGCTAAATGCCTTTTTTGCCGATCTTTTGAAGGTCTACAAAGCCGATGCCCAAGCCTCGCTTTCCCCGGCAGGCGAAGGACACAACAATACGCGCAGTTACCGCGAGGGACTGAAAATTTTGAAGGAAATCGCCGCGATGCCCAAACTTAAAAAGCCAATCCTGTCCGGAAATGAAGTGATGAAAATTTTGCGCGTGAAGCCCGGGCCGATTGTCGGAAAAGTTTTGGAAATTTTGGAAGAAAAAAAATTGGCGAATGAATTGCGGACAAAAAAACAAGCGCGGCTTTTTTTGAAACAAAACAAAAATGAAATTTTACTTGACAAAAAATCGTCCACACTCTACAGTTAATGTAGTTCTTGTATTATGTCGGGAAACAAAAATTTGTTTCCTCATATAAACCCCGTTAGAACTCGCATTTCTAAATGGGGTAAAAACAAAAATCATTAAGTACTATTGCAGAAAGCCAAATGCGATAGTTCAGGGAGAGATACGATGGCAAAGAAAAAGAAAGCCAAGAAGAGCCGAAAGAAGAGACTGTAATTCGTATCTAACGATTACGGCCTCGCCCCAAATTTATTTGGGGCACGCGGCTAAATAAAAAACCCCGTGAAAGGGGTTTTTTATTTGAAT
>JAUYKH010000002.1 GCA_030700065.1 bacterium
CCACCATTACAAAATCCGATCAGGCGGGTTCGAAAGGTCCCTGGTTCGAGTCCAGGTGCGTGCACCAAAAAATTTTTAGAACATGATTGATTCTCTCGACCAAAAAAAAATTCAAAACTTTTCACCGAAGCGCAAAAGGCCGCGATCGTATTTCCGTGTTTTCGTGATACTTTTGGGTTTCGCTCTCCTGGGAAGCGGAATTTTTGTTGGAAGCAAACTGGTGATTTTCGCGCAGAAAGTCTTTGAAGGAAGCACTAGCTTTTTCTCATTTAAACAATTATTTCTTGCCGAAGACAAAAAATTGATCGGCGAGGAAGACGGACAGATCCGGATTCTGCTCATGGGTATCGGCGGACAGGGGCACGATGGGGCAACTTTGACCGACACCATGATCCTGGCAACTATCAAACTCCCGCAGGAAAAAGACGAAGAAGTGAAGGTGGGCACAATCTCCATTCCCCGCGACCTCGTCGTAAATATTCCGGGCGGGTATAACTACCGCAGAATCAACACCGCTTATGCTAACGGGGAGGCGGGCGGCAAAAAAGAGGGACCGCAGCTTGCCATTCAAACTGTCGAAGCAATGCTCGGGGTCAAAATCCCGTATTACGGCGTTTTGGATTTTCAGGGATTTCAAAAAATCATTGACGATATCGGCGGGATTGAAGTGAATGTCGAGCAGGGTTTTACCGACTCCCAGTTTCCCGATGAAAAGCAGGGATACCTGGCGCCTGTTACTTTTCAAGCCGGTCCGGAGAAAATGGATGGAGAGCGAGCTTTGCAGTTTGTTCGCTCCAGACACGGGACGAACAACGAAGGGTCGGATTTTGCCAGGGCAAAAAGACAGCAAAAAGTTCTCAAAAGCGTAAAAGACAAGGTGACGAACCTGAAGGTTCTGACAAATCTTGGCACCCTGAATAATCTGCTTGAAGATCTGTCCGATCATGTGCGCACCAATTTGGCCCCCTACGAACTCCTGCGCGTATACAATCTCACGGAGGATATACCAAATGAAAATATTTCCTCCCTGGCGATTGACGGGGGTTTGGTATGCGACCAGATCGAAGAAGGAACGAGTGCGTACGTACTCATTCCCTGCGACGGGCTCGGGCGCTACAGCGGCATCCGGGGCCTGGTACACAATCAATTTTTGCTCAGCGCCCTGCAAAATGAAAAGCCGATCATTGAAATACAAAATGCCTCCAGTATTCCCCAGCTTGGCCAGAGGACCCAAAATCTTTTGGCCCTACCGGGACTGCAGTTTTCCTTAGGCAATTTCCGAGGACAAAACATTTACCAGGAAAGCATTATTTACGACAATACCAATGGACAAAAGCCGGAGACGCTCGCCTACCTCAAGGAAAGGCTGGGCTTAAAGGTGGCGGGAAGCCCCTTCCCCTTTCTCACGGTGTTTAAATCCCCTGATTTTGTCATTGTCTCAACCAATGATCTGGCAGGAAGACTGCCCTAAAACCTATGAATATTAAAATCATCGTCGGGCTCGGCAATCCGGAGGAAAAATACAAAAATACGAGACACAATATGGGGTTTATTATCGCTGACGCGCTTGCCAAAAAATGGGGCGCTACTTTTGTTCGCCGGAAAAAGTTCGACGCGATCACCGCGGCTTTTGACGCCCCTTCCTGCCGGGCCATATTGGCCAAACCTCAAACTTATATGAACGATTCCGGCCGGGCCGTACAATTGCTGAAAAAATTTTTCAAAGTCGGAAACACGGATATTCTCATAGCACAAGATGAAATCGATCTGCCTTTCGGAAAATTGCGCCTCAACACCAATTCAGGATCCGCGGGACACAAAGGGGCCGAATCCGTTATTGCCAGCGTCGGCCGGAATGTTCCGCGTCTGCGCATCGGCATAGAAAACCGCGGAATTGAAAAAATTCCCGACACTGAAAGCTATGTTCTGCAAAATTTTACTCCGCAAGAAAAAAAAGTATTGTCGGACAAAATCATTCCGGAGGCGATTGCGGAAATAGAAAAATTTCTCGAAATTAAAAATACCCTCACACCATAACACTTCGGTGTTTGGTGTAGGGATTAATGTCCTCTACCCTACCTACGAGCAAAAGGCCTAACTGGATAAACCAGCCCTGCCTTAACTTGACGGTTACTCATCAGCTCTAGGAGGGATGAAACTGACTTTGGCCACTCGCAAGGTAGGATGGAAGACACTCTCGAAAAGATATCTTAGCAAATTTCACGCCGTTTGTCAACCGAAAGCATGCCCAACCCCGAACATATTTATTTTAACGCATTCTGTCAAATCGGACAAATCGGATCTGTCAGATTCCGCAAGCTTCTGAACCATTTTGACAGCATGGAAACAGCCTGGCGCGCTCCGGTCCAGCAGCTGCGCGAGGCGGGATTGGAAGAGCCGGTATTAAACCTCATCCTCGACGCGCGGGCGCATTTTGATCCGGAAAACGAATTTGCCGCACTTCAAAAACAAAATATCAAACTTCTCACCATACGCGAAGAGCAATTTCCCAGGCTTCTTAAAGAAATTCCCAATCCGCCGGTTGTTTTATATATGAGGGGTGATTTGTCTCCCCGGGATGAGATGGCTATCGCTGTCGTGGGGACGCGCAATATGACTGCTTACGGCCGACAGGTCGCGGAAGATATTGTCCGCGACCTCGTGCGGGCGAATCTGACCGTGGTGTCGGGCCTGGCCCTCGGAATTGACGCGGTGGCGCACAAAATAACAACAGAGTTCAATGGCCGCACTATCGCGGTCCTGGGATCAGGAGTGGATAATGTTTATCCGGCCAGCAACCGCGTCATTGCCGAAAAAATTTTGACGGGAAGCGGAGCAGTCATTTCCGAGCTTCCCCCCGGCAGCCCGCCTTTGAAACACCATTTTCCCAACCGCAACCGGATCATCTCCGGCCTTGCGCTTGGCACTCTGGTCATCGAAGCGGCCGAGGATTCCGGAGCGCTTATCACTGCCCGGCACGCCTTGGAGCAGAACCGGCAGGTTTTTGCGGTACCGGGATCAATCCTAAGCCCCGTCTCTGTCGGGCCGAACAACCTTTTGAAAATGGGCGCCAAACCAGTAACTTCTGCTCGGGACATTTTAGAGGAATTAAATCTGGGCACTTTGCAGGAACAACTGGTCGCCGAAGAAGTCGTCGGCGATAATGCGGAAGAAGAAAAGATACTCTCACTGCTTAACCGCGTTCCCAAGCACTTTGATCTCATTGCCAAATCATCCGGGCTGGCGGCGTCCATCGTCGCCTCAACTCTGACGATAATGGAAATGAAAGGCAAGGTGCGAAACTTGGGCGGAAACCAGTATGTTAAAAGCAGGTAATTCAATCCGAAATTTTCTCGTGGCTATTTTCTTGCTGCCATTTTTATTTTTCAATGTAGATGTTGCGCAGGCGCCGGAAAAATCCATGCCCATAACAAAACCGGAAACGGCAACACTGCTTGCTGTCGGGGATATCATGCTGTCGCGAAATGTCGGGACGAAAATCGAACAGGCCCAAGATCCTGATCTGCCGTTTAAAAAACTAGGCGATCTATTGCGCGGGGCAGATGTTACTTTCGGCAACCTGGAATGCCCGCTTTCGGATCTGAACATTCCCATTCGTGAGGGACTGGTGTTTCGTTGTTTGACACGCGACTTTGGCGGAGTGATTGATTCCGGCTTCGACGTTCTGTCTACCGCCAACAATCATTCAATGGATCAGGGCGTCAAGGGACTTGAATTCACAATTGACTACTTGCAATCACAAAACATTCTGCCAACCGGCACTTTTCTTTTGCTTTCTCCCCCTGCGACGGAAGGGGGAGACGAAGAGGGGGTAATCATTGAAAAGAATGGTATCAAATTTGGTTTTCTTGCTTATAGCTACACTGCTTTCAACGACGGCGGCCGAAGCGCCCATCCGCTAATTTCTACCATGGACGATCTCGAAAAACTCCGTTCGGATATTGTAGCTCTGAAGTCGCAGGCGGATCTAATTATTGTCAGTATGCATGCGGGTAATGAATACACCAGAAAGCCCAACCAAATGCAGATTGATTTCGCCCGCGCCGCGATTGACGCCGGGGCGGATGTGGTCATCGGCCACCACCCGCACTGGATACAGGAGATTGAAATCTACAATGGCAAGCCAATTTTCTATTCCCTCGGCAACTTTGTCTTTGATCAAATGTGGAGCCAGGAAACGAGAGAAGGACTCACGGTAAAATTAAACATCAAAAATCAAAAATTAGAAAGCGCAGAACTGCTTCCGATAATCATTGACAACTACTGCTGCCCGCGCCTGGCAACAGACGAAGAAAAAAGCGCAATCCTGAAAAAAATCAATCTAAACTCGGCTGTGTTGAAATTCTGATAAGAAAAGCTGATTGACACATTTTGTGCGGTCGCACATTTTATGTCAATCAAAAAAGAAAAAGCGCGGCACAACATTTCTGTGCAACCGCGCTTTTCAAACCTTGGGATTTATATCGGTCTTTTCCAGTCAGGAGTGTACAACCCTGCCCGAATACCGGAATCCACCCTCAAAGCGTTTTGCAAATTCCAAAACGAGAATAGACCAGCCATGCTTCGCTTCGTGCGGGAAAAAATATCCCCCAGGTATTCAAATTTGTCAAAGCACCTGACTCTTCTCAGCTCCTCATTCTTCAAAAACTGAATCGTTTGCTGATTCATCAGCCACTCGAAATGCTTATCAAGGTAAGGGGGCCTCCATTGAACCCTACCAAGGTCGAGTGCGTGTGGAAGGTCTAGTGAAGACAAAAACCCCCTAACGCTCTTTCCCACACTTCGAGTGAAACAGTCAACCAAATACAACTCACCGACATGCTCGATTCCCAGCTGAAGGAGTCTCGTGCGAGTTGCGGGATGGATTTTCGTATCACTCAGATGCAAAGACAAGAGAAACTGAAGTCGGTCGGATTCCGGGAGTGTTTCATCCGGACGCTTGGGGATGGCGATTAGCAAGCGATTTTCTTTAAAGAGCTGCAGTGCATCAAGTAATGCGTCGACCTGCTCCAAGTTGCGCTTCCTAGACTCAATCAGCAAAAAAGACTGGGTCTGAAGGGAGCTGAACCTTGCAAGCGCTTCCTTTCTTTCCGATCTGGTTTTCGCAGACATATTTTCCTCTTTTGACGTTTTTGACTCTTTGCGGTATTCGCGCAACGAGCTTCCCTTTTCCGAACCAAATCTCGGTGTTAGCGAGCAGGTTTTGATCGGTCAAGGTAAGTCCATAAAGGACACACCATCCTAACACTATTTGACAAACTGGTCAATGGCCGCTTATATTCATCTTATGAATCTCCAAAATTATATTATGGTTGACCCAAAAATCTGCCATGGCAAGCCGTGTTTCAAAAACACGCGCATCATGGTGCACTTGGTATTGGAACTTTTGGCGGCCGGACTTAAGCCGGAAGAAATTATAGAAAAAAAATATTATCCCCAACTCACAATCGACCACATCAAAGCCGCTTTAAAGTATGCCGCAGAGGTCAGTGAGGCGGGAGAACTTGTCGAATTCGCCGCTTGATGAAACTTCTAGTTGATGAAAATCTCCCTAATGCTGTCGCGGAAACGTTCTCGGCCAAAGGATTTGACTGCGTAAAGGTTTCCCCCGGCAGCTCCGACGCAGCAATTATCACACTCGCCAAGAAAGAACAGCGAGTGCTTTTAACACTCGACAAGGATTTTGCCGACATTCTTGCTTATCCGCCCCAAAAATACTATGGAATCATTTGTTTGAGGATCAAACGGCCGCTAATCATAGACATTATGCGTATGATAGATTCGGTTTTGTCTTATTATAAAACCGTCCCTATCAAAGGCAAACTAATTGTGGTAACAGAGAAAGGCTTCCGAGTCAGAGAATAACCCTTCGAGTTATGCAGTTTATAAAAGTCAAAACCCGCGCATTTTTACCTCCCAAAGATGATATCTACAAATTGATGAACGATCACCTTCCCTCGCTGTACTCCGGCGATATTTTAATTGTCACCTCCAAGATCGTCGCAATTCACCAGGGACGGTGTGAAAAAATCGGCAAGAAGACAAAAAGGGAACTGGCCATGCGGGAAGCCGACATGTACCTGCCCGGCAAAAACAAATATTCGTTTTTGACAATAAAGGACAACGCCATTATTTCATCCGCGGGGGTAGATTCGAGCAATGGGCGCGGCTACTATATTCTGCCGCCAAAAAATCCGAACAGTGAAGCGAGGAAAATCCGGCAATTTTTGAAAAAAAAATTTAAGCTAAAAAAGTTGGGGGTAATTATCACTGACAGCCACAGCATTCCCCTGCATTATGGCACTTTGGGAATAAGCATTGGCTTTAGCGGGTTCGTCCCCCTTCGCGAATACACTGGGCGCAAAAGCGTGTTCGGGGCGAAACTCAAAACCGCGAGGAGCAATATTGTCGACGCCCTGGCCGCGGCCGGAACGCTTTTGATGGGTGAGGGAGGAGAAAAAATCCCTTTTGTAATAGCAAGAAACACACCGGCAACCTTCACGGAGAAAAATACTTATAACGAACTGGTAACTGATACCAAGGAAGATATTTATCGCCCATTTTTGAAACTATTTCGGAAACCAAAATTTGACCCCGTTAGAAATCCGCTCAACAAACGAAGCGGCTGATGCCAGAGGCATCAGATTTCTAACGGGGTTGACAAAAAAACCAATCCATCTGAAACTAACACTCATGAGCAAACTCATCATCGTCGAGTCGCCCACCAAGGCAAAAACAATTAGCAAATTTTTAGGCCGCGAGTACAAGATCGAATCCTCTTACGGCCATATTCGCGATCTGCCGAAGAGCAAGATGGGTATTGATATTGAACACGATTTCGAGCCAGAGTATGTCATTCCCAAAGAAGCCAAGAAACGCGTCGCGGACCTGAAAAAACTAGCCAAGGCCACGCCCGAAGTCATCCTCGCGACTGACGAAGACCGCGAAGGGGAGGCCATTGCCTGGCACCTCGCTCAAGCCCTGGATCTTGAAACTCGCAACATGAAACATAAAACAAAAGGTGTTTTAAGCTCCAAACTTCATGCTTCAAGTATTAAACGGATTGTGTTCCATGAGATTACCAAGCATGCAATCGAAGAGGCATTGCAACATCCGCGCGAAATTGACGGCAACCTCGTAGATGCCCAGCAGGCCAGACGCGTGCTCGACCGGCTTGTGGGGTATGAACTCTCGCCTTTCCTATGGAAGAAAGTGAAACGCGGGCTCTCGGCCGGCCGGGTGCAATCCGTCGCGCTACGCTTGATAGTTGAACGGGAACGGGAAATTGAAAAATTCAAAGCCCAGGAATACTGGAGTGTTGAAGCGCGGCTCAAAAAGACGGAGGATGACGAGAAACAAGTATTCACGGCCAGGCTGCACGAGATCGACGGCAAAGCATTGAAAAAATTTGATCTCGCGGACGGCAAGCAGGCGAACAAAATCGTCGAGGACCTCAAGGGAGCAAAATACGAAGTTGCCGACATCAAAGAACGAGAAGCCAGGCGCTCCCCCGCCGCGCCTTTTACCACTTCAACTCTCCAGCAGGAAGCCGCGCGAAAACTCGGAATGTCCGCCAAACAAACCATGATGGTCGCCCAACAGCTTTATGAAACCGGCTACATTACCTATATGCGCACTGACTCTGTAAATATGGCGGAGATCGCCCTTCGACAGGCTCAGGAAGTAATCGCGCAGAAATTCGGCAAAGAATACGCGCTTGACCAACCCCGCCGGTACAAAACCAAGAGCAAGGGTGCGCAGGAAGCCCACGAAGCAGTGAGGCCGACTGATCTTCGGCAAAGTTCGGAGATTGTCGAAGGCACGCTGGAGAAACGCCAAGCCCAGCTCTATAATCTCATCTGGAAAAGAACCATTGCCTCGCAAATGCCAGAGGCAATATTTGACCAGACAACCGTTGATATCCATGCCAAAAAATACGTTTTTCGCGCGACTGGGCAGGTTATTAAATTTGACGGTTTCATCAAAGTCTATGCCGAAGGACGCGATGAAGAAGAGACCGACGAATTGCCGGAAGGCCAGCTTCCCAAATTGCTTAAATCTGAAATCTTAAATCTCATATCTTTGGACGGGAAACAGCATTTTACCGAGCCGCCGCCGCGGTTTGGCGACGCTAGCCTCGTGAAAGCACTGGAAGAATACGACATCGGCCGCCCGTCAACCTATGCTCCGACAATCTCAACCATCCTTGAGCGCGGCTATGTCGAACGAAAAGAAAAAAGATTCTATCCGACGCAGATCGGCCTCACAGTCAGCGATCTTTTGGTCGAGCATTTTCCGAAAATCGTTGACTACGAGTTCACGGCCCATATGGAAGAGGAGTTGGATGATATCGCCGAGGGGAAACTGAAATGGCAGCCGGTGATCAAAGAATTCTACGATCCGTTCAAGGAAAACCTGGAAAAGAAAAAAGAGACAGTAGAGAAGCAAGTCGAGCAGACCGACACCCCCTGTCCGATTTGCGGCAAACTTATGGTAAAAAAATTCGGGCGCTTCGGCCAGTTCCTCGCCTGCAGTGATTATCCGAATTGCAAAGGTACCAAACCCTTGCCCGAGGAGGAGGCCGCCGAGAAAAAATTAACCGAAGAAAACGGGGGCAAAATATGCCCGGAGTGCGGCAAGGGGGAGCTAAAAGTGAGACGGGGAAAATTTGGTTATTTTCTTGGCTGTGAACGGTATCCAGAGTGCAAGCATATCGAAAAAATTGAGAAGAAAACCGGGGTGACGTGTCCGGAGTGCGGCAAGGGGGAACTAATCGAAAAACGCACCCGCAAAGGCCGGACTTTCTGGGGCTGCAATCGCTACCCGGAGTGTGAACACGCGACCTGGAAATACCCCGGGGAAACAAGCCCAGACAAAAAAGAGCTGGAGCAATAAGGCCACGGGGCCCCATCACTCCAGCTTCACAAACGGAGATTGCCGGGTAAAACAAGGGGAACAGAATTCGTTTGCCCTGGCCTTCACGGCCCGATGCAATCCTTCAAGACTTAAATGGACTTGTCTGGGCGGTTACCACCCGCAACCCGGAGGCCTTTCACAGTTGGTACTGGCAAGCGCCACTTCGGTCGAGCGTTCTTTTTGGCAATCTCGACAGCGCCAAAGCTCTTGACCACCACTTATTTGATAAATATAAACTGCGCGGTGTTGGCCCACTGACTTCGACGCATCCTGTCCGCCGAGACCGGACAAACCAGACTCTCCTACAAAGTGCATCTGCTCCTCCTTTCCCAAAAACAAAACCTGATCCATTGTGGCGGATCAGGTTTTGCGTTTTGTTTTTTGTGCTTCTAGGCTATCCAATATTCTTAAGTCCGACGCAAATCACCTGCCCGCTTTCGGTCAGTAAAATAGAACGTAAACCAGTTGGCAGAAAGGTGATTGTGCATTTGATGTCATTATAGAAAGCGTGGAATCGGCTGTCAAGAAAAAACACTCAAATTATCAACAGCCCTTAGCGTCGCCTCGTCTTCAGGGTCGAGCCGTAAACGCCGGCTGGCAAAAGCACTGCCAAAAGCAAATAAATCGGATCCATTCCTGTCCGGGGGAGATCATCCGCCGTTCGTGTAATGTAATAAAATTAGTGCTAAACAGCAAATGATAGCGCTATTTGAAACTTAAGTCAAGCCATTGTATAATAAGCCGGAATTGGGGGTCGGTAGCTCAGTCGGTAGAGCAGTGGCCTTTTAAGCCAACGGTCGTGGGTTCGATTCCCACCCGACCCACCAAGTGAGACTTGCTCGAACACGGGATTATTCCGTATCCGCCGCGAGCAAAGATATTCCAGCGGCTCATTGAGAATCGCGCGCGTTATCTTCCCGTCGCGCATATGCAATTTTTTAAATAATGTCCTAGCCAAAAGAGCCACATCGACCCCAAGCAGAATTGACATTTTTGACCCCGAGTTTATAATGAACGTATGCTCACTACCGAAGATATTCAGAATTTAATAAAAGCAGAAAAGGAAGTTTTTACTACAAAAGACGACTTTGCAAATTTGGAAAAGATGTTTTCGAATTTGCAGTCCTCGGTTGATGCTTACGCAAAGAAAGCCGATACTTATCTTCAAGAAATGACTGCCATGAGACATGCTTTGAACCGCCACGAAGAATGGATTAAAAAGATTGCAGAAAAAGTCGGATTAAATTTGCAGTAACGGCCTTGAACGCGTGGAAATTCTGAAAATCGCCCTAAAGGCGGTTTTTTGTTATGATGGATGTATGTATGACAAATGAAGAATTGATAAATAAAGCCAAATCGGTTGCAATCACGAAGCAGGTTGCCGAAGAAACTGTTGTTGGCGAAGTTGGTGCGGCTTTGATTACCGATAGAGGTAATGTTTACACTGGTGTGAGTATTCATGCACCAAGTGGTCTTGGTTTTTGTGGTGAAGCCAGTGCGATAGCCGCTATGGTAACCAATGGCGAAAACAGAATCAAAACCATCGTGGGTACTGATGGACAAGGGAATATCTATTCTCCTTGTGGCAGGTGCAGAGAAATGATTCGTCAGGTCAACAAGCAAAATATGGATACCGATGTCATTTTATCTGGTAAAGTGATGAAGCTTAGAGATCTACTGCCAGAACCTTACTAATCCTTAAATTGGTTTCAGTATCTTTCACTATGCGGCCCCATTTTAACAAATTCTATTTGAACTTCATTCCATAGCGCCCACCAAAAAATCACCTCTGATTCAGGTGATTTTTTGCGTTAGAAATTATCTTTAATTTTCCCCCACATCCCATCGTCCGGATCAATGTTTTCTCCCTTCTTTTCGGCTAATTTTCGAAAAATTTCCCTTTCTTCCTTGCTAAGTTTTTTCGGCGTCAGGACCTTCACTGTGACAAGGTGATCACCGCGCTTTTGGGTCTGGATATGCGGTACGCCTTTGCCGCGCAAACGCAGAACGTCCCCGCCTTGCGTCCCGGGTGGAACTTTGAGCATGACTTCCCCATCAACGCTGTCAATCGCAATCTTCGCTCCCAAAGCCGCCTGATAAAAACTGATCGATGCGGTAGATAAAATATCAGAGCCGCTGCGTTCAAATTTTGAGCTCGGTTTGATCCGAACCGCGATATACAAATCCCCGGGCTGACTGCCGCGGTAACCCGCCTCGCCTTCTCCCGAAACCTTGATGCGCTGTCCATTTTCAATCCCCGCGGGAATTGTGACCTTGATGGCTTTCTTTTGCTTTCTAACACCCTGACCGTGACATTCCGCACATTCTTTCTCGGGAAGCTTCCCCTGGCCCTGACAACGGCTGCAGACTTCCACGTGTTGGACATTGCCTAAAATAGTCTGCTTCTTCGAGGTGATCTGCCCCAGCCCGTGACAGCGCGGACAAGTAATCACTTTGCTTCCCGGCTCGGCCCCGCTGCCCTTACAGTGCTGGCAGATATCTTTTTTATCAAGTTCAATTTCTCTTTCCGCCCCGAACACCCCTTC
The DNA here is from genome assembly GCA_030700065.1 of bacterium. Taxonomy (GTDB): domain Bacteria; phylum Patescibacteriota; class Doudnabacteria; order UBA920; family 2-01-FULL-46-14; genus JAUYKH01. Next base: position 11,484 of record JAUYKH010000002.1, read on the forward strand.
CAAAAAATCAATTTCCAAAATCATCTCCAAATCTACGCCCCTAGTTCGACGGCTCTGCCGCGCCCCGCCAAAAATGTCCGAGAAAATATCGCCAAAATCAAACTCGATGCCGGAGAATGGCCCGCGGGAGAAATTCTCCCCTACCCCATGCATAAACTCGGAAAAATCCTGAAAACCGGAAAAGCCGCCGAATCCGCTCTGCCCGCTGGCCCGCGCTTGCTCGAAAGTCTGGCCGAATTTGTCGTATTGCCCACGCTTCGCATCATCAGACAGCACTTCGTAAGCTTCGTTTATTTCCCGAAACTTTTTCTCGTCCCCGCCCCCCTGCTTGTCAGGATGATAATCGTGCGCAAGCCGCCGATAAGCGCGCCGAATGTCGTCCTTCGAGGAATTCTTTTGCAGCCCTAAAATTTCATAATAATCTCGTGCCAATTATTTCTTCTCCTCAAACTCCGCGTCCTTTGGCTTGTCTTTCTCTTCTGACTTCTCTTGATTGCTTGATTCTTGATTCTTACTTCCTGATTCTGCTTTCTGGTACATTGCCGCGCCGACCTTTTGGATTTCCTGACCTATCTCCTCGAGTTTGCGTTTTAAAGCCTCTACATCATTGCCATCCTTTAGTTTCTTTAGTTCCTCGACCTTGGCTTCAATCGAGGATTTAATCGCCGCGTCAACCTTGTCCCCGGCGTCTTTGAGAGTTTTTTCGACCACGCTTGTCAATTGATCGGCCTGATTTCGCACTTCCACCAATTCGCGCCGCTTGCGATCCTCTTCGGCATGAGCTTCGGCCTCCTTGCGCATCTTCTCAATCTCCTCTTTGGACAAATTCGAAGACCCGGAGATCGTAATATTCTGTTCCTTGCCAGTGGCCTTGTCCTTGGCCGTCACTTTCAAAATTCCATTGGCGTCAATGTCAAATATCACCTCAACCTGCGGAACGCCGCGCGGCGCCGGCGGAATGCCGTCGAGCATAAACCTCCCCAGCGACCGGTTATCCGCGGCCATTGGCCGCTCGCCCTGCAAAATATGAATCTCCACCGAAGTCTGATTGTCCGCCGCTGTGGAAAAAACCTGCGACTTGGAAGTCGGAATGGTTGTATTGCGCTCGATCAGCGGAGTCGTAACGGCGCCCAAGGTCTCAATTCCGAGATTGAGGGGTGTAACATCCAAAAGCAAAACATCTTTCACTTCACCCCCCAAAACCCCGGCCTGCACCGCCGCGCCTTTGGCGACCGCCTCCATGGGATCCACTCCCCGCTCCACTGTTTTACCCATGAATTCTTCGACGAATTTCTGCACGACCGGCATGCGGGTCGGACCGCCGACCATGATTATCTTTTGGATATCCTGCGGAGTTAATTTCGCGTCGGAGAGCGCCTTCTCCATCGATTCGCGCGTACGCTGGATAATCGGCATGACCAGTTCTTCCAGCTTCGAGCGGGTCAGCTTTTGGGTCAAATGCTTGGGGCCGTTGCTGTCTGCGGTGATAAACGGCAGATTGATCTCTGTTTCCAAAGTCGTTGAAAGTTCAATCTTTGCTTTTTCCGCGGCTTCCTTGAGTCTGTTGAATGCCATCTTGTCGCCCCGGATATCAATGCCATTTTCTTTTTTGAATTCGTCGGCAATATGGTCGATGAGTCTGTTGTCCATATCAGTTCCGCCGAGTTTGGTGTCGCCGGAAGTGGACACGACTTCGAAGACGCCCTGCCCGAAATCCATGATTGTAACATCGAGGGTGCCGCCGCCAAAATCAAACACCACGATCTTCTGCTCTGTGCCGGCTTTGTCCAAACCATACGCGAGAGCGGCCGCGGTCGGCTCGTTGATGATCCTGATCACTTCAAGCCCCGCAATCTCCCCGGCATTTTTGGTGGCCTGCCGCTGGGCATCGTCAAAATACGCGGGCACGGTGATGACGGCTTTTTGGATCGGCTCGCCGATATAGCTCTCCGCGTCCCGCTTGATTTTTTGCAGAATAAACGCGGAAACCTGCTCGGGCGTGTATTCCTTGTCGCCCATCTTTATTTTCTCTTTTGTTCCCATCTTGCGTTTCACGGCGTAAACCGTGCCGTCCGGATTGGTGACCGCTTGGCGCCTGGCCGGTTCGCCCACCAATAGCTGTCCGTCTTTGGCCATCGCGACATACGACGGGAATGCTTTCCCGCCGCCGACCGTCGTCCCTTCGGCTGAAGGGATGATGGCGGGCTTGCCGCCCTCAAGCACGGCCGCCGCGCTGTTTGATGTTCCCAAATCTATTCCTATAATTTTTGCCATTGTATTATTTCTCCTTGATTTGAAAATTGGTTAATTGATAATTGATTGAAAATTGAAAATTCATTTTGCAACCCGCACCTTTGCTGGTCTAATTATCTTATTATTAAACTTGTACCCGCTCTGGATTTCTTCCACGACTGTTCCAGACTCTCCCTCTGACTCTACCGACTCGACCGCCTCATGACGGGATGGATCAAATTTTTCTCCAATAGTTTTGATTTTTTCCACCCCCATCTCAAGCAAGACCTTTTCCAGCTGTTGGACAATCTTCAAAACTCCATCCGACCACACTTTGAATTTTTCATCATCCGGGGCCGCCTTTAACGCCTGTTCCAGACTCTCCAGCGTCGGCAGCATTTTCACGACCGTTATTTCCTGGGCGAACCGCACGAGTTCCTGGGATTCCTTGTCTCTTCGCTTCTTGTAGTTTTCAAAATCCGCCGCAGTGCGCTTCCAATTATTTAAATAGTCCTCGGCTTTCTGCTTATACTCCTCCAATTCAGTCATTGATTCATTGGTCATTGATTGAAAATTGTCCGCCAGAGGCGGATCCGCCTTGGGCGGAAAAATTAAAAATTAAAAATTACTACCGCTCCTAAACCTCCTGCTATTAGTTTGCTCACGTATTCGAGTAAGGAGATGTTTCTCGCGTACTTCATCCGTTTCGGACCAACTATGCCGATGAGCCCCTTTTGCCCGCCCGGCATATCAACGCGGCTGACCACCAGGCTGAAGTCGGATGCCAGGGGAGATGGAGCCTCTCTGCCAATAAAAGCTTCGACTTCTTTAATATCCATCTTAATCAATGCTTTACCATGATCTTCAAGCTCTTCAAAAAAATTGGCAAGCTCCTTAACTTCCTCGGAAGTAGTATCCTCGTCTATTATCTGCGAAAACCCGCTTGTACTGACGTTTTGGGGAAGAAGCGCGAACGCGGCGCCCTGCGCCTGGTCAGCCAGAAGTTTGGTTATGGATCGACCGAGTTCGAGGTACTGCTTCTGTAATCGGCGTAATTCCACACGCAACCGTTCTTGCTCTGACGCCTTCAATTGCAGATGCCCCATCAGCTTGTTCACAAAATACCGATAGCCTTGATCAGTCGGCATGCGGCCGGCAGAAGTATGAGGCTGGACCAGAAAACCGGCTTTTTCCAAAGCTTGCATCTCGTTGCGGATCGTCGCTGGGCTCAACTCAAAATGGTATTTATCCGTCAGCTCTTCTGAACCAACCGGCTCGCCTTTTTGACTGTATTCTTTAACAATCGCCGCCAGTATTTGTGCCTGCCTTTGGGTAATTTCCATGTGTATATAATAAAGTTAGCACTCGATGGTGTCAAGTGCTAAATGGAGCTGTTTCCCTCTCCCATCTGGGAGAGGGCTGAGGTGAGGTTATGAGTTTAGCTAGAAAGATACTCTCCCCACCTCACCCTTCCCTCTCCGCGAGCGGAGAGGGTAAAATTTACTCAATGAATTTGAAGGTGGAGAGGATTTGGTTAAGAAAGGGAGAGTTATATCTCTGTTTTATCACAAGCAAATGCCCGTCCAGTTTTGTTACAAGCAGTTTATAAACTGAATCAATCCGGCCTTCTGCAATAACTTCAACCGCTTGCTTGCCTAGAAAAATAACATCCCTTGTAGACTTGATATCTTGTTCAGCTGTAAATTTGTTTACATTTTGGCCAATCCATTCAGAAGGTAGGGCATCATCCTTTACTACCTCGAAGGACAACACATTCGGTTCGCAACAAAATACAAATTCTTCTCTTTCTGCCACGGCGACACGGTCGCTAGTTGAAATCGCTGGAATTAACTTTTCATTCTTCTGATCAGCAACCACATATGCTGTATGATCCGCTGGGTAGCTAAATTCAAACCCATACTTCTCGTTGTGATAAGTCTGCCAACCCGCCGGGACCGGCTCGATGAACTTGAAGGTGGAGATAAATTGATCAAAAAATGTGGGTTCGATATCTTGTTCGGCAATGTCAAAAGTATAATTTAGGTGTTGAAACACGATGGCATCAAAGCCGTCTTCCCCGGTAAATTTTTTAGCACTTATGTTGCCCGCAACTACTAAATCTTGTTCGGTCAATTTTAGCCAAGGATTTCTCAAATTATTTAATACACTGGCGTAACCGTCTTTTTTGTAAACGAGTATAACTATGGACGCTGGCATGTCTACCCTTGTTTGATTGCAAAATTGTGGATCCATATTGAAATAAATAGCATATGGCGAACCGGGAGGTAAATCTTGGGAACCGCAGCTGCCAACAACCCATTCCTTCGGATGTTTCACCTCAAACCCATACTGCTCATTCCTATAAGTCTGCCACCCGGCAGTTGGATCTTCTACTTGATTCTCAATTCTCGATTCTAGATTCTCACCCCCAAACGGCCATAAGTTTTTTGCGTTTGCCGCGGCCAAGTACCCCGCGACAATAGCTGCGGCAAGCAAAACCGTCACCCAGATTTTTGGATGCAGGTTTTGCCGGGGATTTATTTGCGGCATTTGCGATTGGTTGGCGGTCGGCGTAGTCTCATTCATGACTAAATCATAACAGGCGCGGGGTAATATAGTCAACGGCTCAACGCGTTGAGCCGTTGACTATGGTTTCATTCATTCTACATCTACATGTAATTACAGGTCAGTGTAGAATGAAACAATTAAGGTTAATTAATCCGCGGGTGCAATAACTATACACTCGCCTTTTTTGTCCAATTTGACTTTAATCTCATCTCCAATATATATATCCAGCTCTTTTAAAATTTTTTTAGAGAGGATGACTGCCGCACGACCCCTAATTTTTAATATCCTTTGTAATTACATCAAAACGTAGGCAGAGTAAAAATTTGATTTCATAAATTACTCGACAAGTTCGGCGATCACGATGAAACGTTTGAACGCCGTGCCGACGGGGTAGGAGGTCTGTAGGGTCAAAAGTTTATATTCATTGTTTCTCTGGTCCAGATATTGAACTTCATTTGGGGCGACGACCTTGGTCTCTTTGACTTTGTAGACAAACTTGTACCCCTCTGGATCGGAAATTTCGATCAGGTCATCAATTTTGATTTCCGGAAGCACGGCAAAAACGGTTTTGTAATCGCCCTTGGCCCAAAGGTTATCCGAGGAGTGGCCAAATATGTAGACGTTGCCAAGATGCCCAGGCAAAGCCGTGCCGGGGAAGTGGACCACTCCGTGCTGGAGCGCTTGCTGGAAGAGGTCTTCGGAAATTTCGTCAACATAAATTATCGGCGCTCGGATCTGCAAGGTCTGGATAAGGAGCAAGTCAGGCTCCATTTTCTCTCTCTGGCGCGGGGTCTCGACTATGACAGGCACCGCTGGCGGGGGAAGTTCCTCTGTGACCAGGCGATATTTCAAATTCGCCCACAGGAGGTTCGCCACCACAAATAGAACCAGGCTTCCGCCGATTATGAAAAAAATAATTTTGTATTTTCGGCTCATCACCCGTATCGGATTTTAGAGTATCTTCTTCAAATATTGTCCCGTGTAAGAACGCTTGATTCTTGCCACTTCCTCGGGAGTGCCTTCGGCCACAACCAGGCCGCCCTTGTCTCCCCCCTCGGGACCGAGGTCGATGATCCAGTCCGCGTATTTGATGACGTGCAAGTTGTGCTCGATCACGATAACCGTGTTGCCTTTGTCAACCAGTTTGGACAGGACATTGAGCAGTCTTTTGACGTCGTCAAAGTGCAGACCGGTCGTCGGTTCGTCGAGTATGTACAGCGTTTTGCCGGTCTGGGTTCGGGAAAGTTCGGTGGCAAGCTTGATGCGCTGGGCCTCCCCGCCGGAAAGGGTCGTGGCGCTTTGCCCTAAGTGCATATAGCCCAAACCGACGAGAGAAAGCGTGTCGAGTTTGCGGAAAATCGCGGGAATGTTCCGGAAAAAAATTCTCGCTTCATCGACAGTCATTTCCAAAATGTCGGAAATGGTTTTTTCTTTGTAATGAATCTCCAGAGCCTCTTTGTTGTAGCGTTTGCCCTTGCACTCCTCGCACGTCACGTAGACGTCGGGCAAAAAATGCATCTCAATCTTGATGAGTCCGTCCCCGGCGCACACCTCGCAGCGGCCGCCTTTCACATTGAAAGAAAATCTTCCGGATTTGTACCCGCGCATTTTGGCCTCCGGGGTGGAGGCGAACAAATCCCGGATATAGGTAAACACGCCCGTATACGTGGCGGGGTTGGAGCGCGGCGTGCGGCCGATCGGCGATTGATCGATATTGATGACTTTATCAATATTGTCCAACCCCAATATTTTTTTATGTTCCCCTGGGGATTCTTTGGCGTTGTAAAAATAGGACGCGAGCGCCTTGGCCAGAATGTCATTGAGCAAAGTGGATTTTCCGGATCCCGATACGCCTGTGATGCAGATGAATTTGCCAAGTGGGACATCCACAGAGATATTTTGCAAATTGTGTTCCGTGGCGCCTGCGATGGTTATTTTTTTGCCGTTGCCCGCGCGCCTGCGCTCCGGGATTAAGATCTGCTCGATCCCCGCCAGGTAACGGCCGGTTAGGGAATTTTTATCTTTTTTTATTTCCCGAGGGGTGCCTTCCGAGACAACCTCGCCGCCGTGTTTCCCGGCGCCAGGCCCGATATCCACGACCCAATCCGCTTCCAGAATAGTTTCTTCATCGTGTTCAACGACAATGACTGTGTTGCCTAGGTTCCGCAAATCCTTCAGGGTTGCAAGCAGGCGGGCATTGTCCCGCTGATGAAGTCCAATTGATGGTTCGTCAAGGATGTACAAAACTCCGGTCAGGCCCGAGCCGATCTGCGTGGCAAGCCTGATCCGCTGCGCTTCTCCGCCGGACAAGGTGTCGGCCGGCCGGTTCAGCGTCAGATATTCCAAGCCGACGTTTCGCAGAAACAGCAGGCGCTCGCGGATTTCTTTGAGGATCTGCCTGGCGATGGTTCGTTCCTTTTCGGATAATTTTTCGGATAATTTTTCGAAGAAGTTCTGGCAATTCGTCACGGCCATTTCGGCGACGTCAATAATGGATTTGCCGTCGACGGTCACGGCGAGCACTTCCGGCCGGAGTCTTTTGCCGCCGCACGTTTCACAAACCTTGAGCCGCATGTATTGCTCGATCTCCTGCCTCATATAGTCAGAGTCAGTCTCGCGGTACCGCCGCTCCAGATTGGGGATCACCCCCTCGAACTCCGTGAGACTCCCGTCGATCATGATCTTCTTGCCGCTCGAACCATGGAGAACAATGTCAATGTCTTTTTTGGAAAGATCCTTTATCGGCACCGAGCTCGAGAAGCCATACGCATCGGCCACCGCATCGAGAATTCGATCATACCAGGAAAGTCGGGCAGTGGTTTTGCTCCACGGCCGGATCGCCCCTTCGGCCAAAGACAGGCGCGGATTGGGCATGACCAGTTCGGGGTCCACCTCGAGTCGGGTCCCCAAACCCGTGCAGGCGGGGCAGGCGCCATGCGGCGAATTAAAGGAGAAATTTCTGGGATGAAATTCGGGAAGACTGACATGCCCTTCGGGACAGGCGAATTTTTGCGACAAGGCAACGTCTTGTTTCTCATCCAGGTGGAGCGTTACGGTTTCGTTTCCCAGGTCCAGCGCGGTTTCGAGAGAATCGGCAATCCGACCCCGGTCGGCTCCATCTTTGCCGCCGCTTAAAACTAACCGATCCACCACGACGTCAATGGAATGCTTTTTCTTCTTGTCAAGACGGGCGGCGAGCGCTTCGGCTATATCCATAAATGTGCCGTCGAGCCTGACTCTGGCGTAACCGGCTTTTTTCGTCTCTTCCAAAGCGTACTTGTGCTCCCCCTTTCGATCGATGATAAAGGGCGAAAGGATCATAAGTTTTGTTCCGGGCGGATAATGGAGAATCTGGTCCACCATGTTCGTGACGGATTGGCCGGCAATCTTCCGGCCGCAAACCGGACAATGCGGAATACCGACCCGGGCGTACAAAAGCCGGAGGTAATCGTAAATCTCCGTTACGGTCCCGACCGTGGAACGCGGGTTGTGGGACGCGGATTTTTGGTCAATGGAAATTGCCGGGGAGAGTCCCTCGATCTGATCAACGTCCGGCTTGTCCATGAGGCCTAAAAACTGCCGGGCGTAAGCCGACAGGCTTTCCACATACCGGCGCTGGCCCTCGGCGTAAATCGTGTCAAAAGCCAGGGAGGATTTGCCCGAACCGGAAATGCCGGTAAAGACGATCAATTTATTGCGCGGCAAATCCAAATCAATATTTTTCAAATTGTGCACCCGCGCACCACGGATTTTTATGAGCCCAGTGTTCGCTCCCGCCGCTTGTTTTGATGTTTTATTGACCATAACTTATAGAAATGCTTTTGATCTCAAAAGTTTTCAGGGCTTTGCAAACAAGATAAAAATAATGGTATCACGGCTGTCAAGAGAAGTCAACCCAATAAGTCAACCCAAATGAAAAGGCAGGTGTTTACACAATCACACCTGCCAATATCACTGCTCCTGGCGAAAAAATTGCTGTCTCATAGGCAACATTTGACGAAGCCTGGATGTTTCCTCCCTTTTTTTTGGGCGGAATGAGGAACCCAGCATGCCTCACACAGCCAAACAAGCGCACCATCGTCCACTAAAGCTTGCCGACATTCGGCGATCTTTTCGCAACACCAGCACATCTCCAACGCGAACACCATCGTGCGGATGTTTTCCCGCATCTGGGTCAATTCTTTAATACTGACCTCCGTTTCCATGATTTTTCCTCCTTATACCTCCCTGTTATCACCATGATAGGAAGAATAATCTATAATGTAAAGCATGGATATCAACCTTAAGGAAAAATTAAGGAATTTGCCGCCAAAACCGGGAGTTTATCTGTTCAAAGACGGCAATGGCGAGATTTTGTATGTCGGCAAGGCCAAAAACCTTCGCAACCGCGTCAGAAGCTATTTTTTGAAAAGCAACAACCATTTACCGCGAACTTCGATAATGATCGGCCAAATAGCTGATCTTGATTTTGTCGTGGTTTCTTCGGAAGTCGAGAGCCTCATCCTCGAAAATAATTTCATAAAACAAAACAAGCCGCGTTTCAATGTCCGCCTGCGCGATGATAAAAATTATTTGTTTATCAAAATCGACTATGATTACGAAATTCCGCAAATCTACACCGTCCGCCATTCGGGGCATTCGGATACCATTCGCAGATTCGGATTATATAATAAATACTTCGGTCCCTACACCTCGGCGCTTTCGGTAAAACAAACTTTGAAATTTGTCCGCGGCGTTTTCCGAATCTGCGGCAATAAAAAAGTCGGGACCAAGCCCTGCTTCCATTACGAGCTGGGGCGCTGCCCGGGAGTATGCGTCGGCAAGATCAGCATCGAAGAATACTCCAAATCTCTTTCGGCCGTGGAACAATTTCTCAACCACCGCCGCGGCGAAGTGGCAAAAGTTCTGAAATCGCGAATGATCGCGGCGTCAAAAAAACGTCAATACGAGAAAGCGGCCAAACTTCGGGACGACCTCAAAAGTCTGGAACACATCTGGGAAAAACAAAAAATCGTGTTCACCAAAAAACTTTCGCAGGATTATTTCAGTATATTTCTCGCCGGCAACCGCGGGGCGGTAAACTTGTTTATGGTCCGGGACGGCAAATTGATTGACCGAGAAAATTTCGAGCTACTCCAGACCAAGGACCGGCCAGTCGCGGAAATTCTGCAATCCTTTCTCAAGCAATATTACGCGGACGCGAGCGACATACCCAAGGAAGTCATGATCCCCTGCGAAATCCCCGAACAAGCGGCGATTGAGGCCTGGCGTGGAACAAAAATAAGCATCCCGCAGAAGGGACGGAAACTTCAACTCCTCAAACTCGGGGAGGAAAACGCCCGGATTTTCTATGAGCGCGAAATTGCCGGTTCGGAGAAGCGCCTTGATGATGTTCTTGTGAATTTGAAAGAGGCGCTCAATCTGCCCGCCATCCCCCGCCGGATTGAGGGATTTGATGTTTCCAATATTCAAGGCACCAATCCGGTCGGCTCCATGGTGGTTTTCGAAAACGGCCGGCCGGCCAAAGCCGAGTACCGAAAATTCAAAATCAATGTAAAGGAAACGCCGGATGACGTGGCGATGATGCGCGAAATGCTGCAAAGAAGAGCGGTGCGGTTATTGGATAGCCAGTCGCCCAAACCTGACCTAATGATTGTTGACGGGGGGAAAGCCCAACTCAACGCCGCCCTTTCTGTATTCTCCCCCCACGGGGGATCTCCCGAAGGGAGACATATTCCAATCATCGGCCTTGCGAAACGGCTGGAAGAGATTTTCCTGCCCGGCCGCAAGGACCCGATCCGGCTACGCGCAGATTCGTCTACCTTGTTCCTCCTCCAGCAAATTCGGGACGAGGCACATCGTTTTGCCGTAACATTTCATATCAAACGCCGAGGGCAAGCAGGCCTCAAATCCCAGCTCGATAGTATTCCCGGAGTCGGGCCTTCGACCAAGAAAAAACTCTTAAAAAAATTCGGGACAGTTTCCGCAATTCGTCAAATGCCGCTTGACAAACTGTCAGCTGAAGTCGGAATGGCTCGCGCGAAAAAAATCAAGGAACAATTATAAGCCGGGGTTGACTATTTCCATATTTTTTTGTAAACTATCTAATATGGAAAAAGTAATCTTTTTCTCGCAAATTACAGTTTCAGTACTGCTCGTAATCGCCATTTTACTGCAGAATCGCGGCAGTGGGCTTTCGGCCGTGTTTGGCGGAGGCGGGAATATTTATCGGACAAAACGGGGATTGGAGAAAGGCCTGTTCAGTCTTACAATAATTCTCGTAATTTTGTTCGTTGCAATCGGCATTGCAAATCTTTATATCTCTTAAAAATTTTTGGGGGCGCTTTTCGGGAGTAGAACAAAAACTACTCCTGCTTTTCATTTCTCTGCTGATCGTCAGTTCCGGGCTTTTTGCTTGGGGGCGATCCCACTACAAAACCCTGGAGGCGAAAAACGGCGGAACATATACGGAAGGCCTCGTCGGTCAGCCGCGCCATATCAATCCGGTCTTGGCGGCCACCCCTGTCGATATGGACCTCTCGCGCATTGTCTACAGCGGGCTTTACAAATTTGATACGGATTTAAACCTCGTCCCCGATCTCGCCGATGTCATGCCGGAAGTTGCGTCAAATGGAAAAGAATACACGGTCAGGCTCAAGGAAGGACTCTATTGGCAGGACGGCATAAAAATTACGGCCGACGATTTGGTCTATACTTTCCAGATTGTCCAAAATCCGGATTATCAAAGCCCATTGCGTTTTTCCTGGAGCAGAGTTGATGTCCAAAAAATTGATGAGCGGACGGTAAAAATTATTACGAGGGAGGCGTCCGCCCCTTTCGTGGCGAATTTCACTTTGGGCATCCTGCCGAAACATATTTGGCAAGGCGTCCCCGCGGAATCCTTCGCCCTTTCCAAATTCAATCTCGAGCCGATAGGCAGCGGACCTTTTCAAATAAAAGAAATGAATCGCGGCCGAGAAGGCGAAATCCGCTCCATCACGCTAAAAACCTTTGATCGCTATCACGCGGGCCGGCCGTATCTGGATCGGGTCATTCTCAAATTCTACGCGACTACGGACGAGCTCATCAGCGCCTATCAGAAAAGAGACATTGTGGGATTGGGCTATCGCCCGTTTGACGACCAGTTGTTCATCCAGCCAAAAAGCAAACTCCAGCAATTTTCCCTGCCCCTTCCGGAATACCAGGCCGTATTTATTAATCGCGCGAAAAATCCGGCCCCCCTCGAGGACGCCCGCGTCCGAACCGCTTTGGCGAAGTCTGTCGACAAACAAAGAATCATCGCGGAAGTATACGGCGGCCGGTCGTCGGAGTCCTATGGCCCGATTCTTCCCGGGCACCTTGGGTATCACGAACAAATTCCCGGCGCGGACATGAACATCTATGATCCGGAAAAATCGAAATCGCTTCTAGAGGAAGCGGGCTGGCAGACGGACCCGGAAAGCGGCTTTCGCAAGGACAAGCTCAATCGAGTAATCACCATCTCGCTCGCCACAAACAATCTCCCGCAAAACGTCCGAGTTGCCGGACACCTGAAGGAAATGTGGGAAAATATCGGAATACAAATTATCCTAAACATAGAGACGGTCGGGGATTTGGACGAAAAATTTATCCGCCCAAGGAATTATGAACTCCTGCTCTACTCGGAAAATGTCGGAGCTGATCCGGATCCATGGGCCTACTGGCATTCCTCGCAGTTGCGCGATCCTGGCCTCAATCTTTCCACTTTTTCCAATGCCCAGGCGGACAAACTGCTCGTGGAAGCGAGAACAAACATCCCCGCGGACGAGCGGGCGGCGAAATACCGAAAGTTCCAGGAAATTTTTGTAGGGGACGCGCCAGCGGTGTTTATCAGCCGCAACATCTTCGTCTACAATGTTACGACCGATGTGAAGGGCATCAATCTGAAAACCGTGGTAACCCCGTCTGATCGTTTTGCCAATATTGCCGAATGGTATATTGAAACAAAAAGAATTAAGTAAATTAAAAAGGCGCTGTAAAGCGCCATTTTTTGGTGGGCACGAGAGGATTTGAACCTCCACGGGATTTCTCCCACTAGCTCCTGAAGCTAGCGCGTATACCAGTTCCGCCACGTGCCCTCATGGTTTCCTCATTATAAATAAAACAGTGACTCTTGACAAAGGACAGATAATTTGCTATCATACCTTTACACTACTATTTAAAGTTCATTCTGGATCGTGGCTTTCAAGAGCCATCCGGAATGAAAGAAAGGAATAATTTTAGTTATGTTAAGAAAAAGAGGCTTGCGGCACGCGTCTGCCCATCCGGGCAGACCACACTCGCCGCATGCCGAAAAACCGGGTGAACCGGTTCGCACAATCGTCGTAGGCGCAAGCGAACACCAGCGCGAAAGCACACCTCATCTGCGTATCATCCCTTTCGGGGGGGTCGAAGAAGTCGGCGAGAATATGACCGTATTCGAATACGGCAATGATATTATTGTGATTGATATGGGGCTCGCTTTCCCGGACGAGACCATGCCGGGAATTGATTATGTCATTCCGGATACGAAGTATCTCCAGGACCGAAAGAAAAATATTCGCGGGGTGATAATCACGCACGGGCATTTGGATCATATCGGAGCCATTCCCTATATTCTGCCGAAGATCGGCGACCCGCCAATTTACACCATGCCGCTCACCGCGGCCTTCATCGAGAAACGGCTGGAGGAATTTCACCTGCAGGGAAGAAGCCAGATTCATAAAATGGACAAAGACGACACGCTCACGCTTGGCGCTTTTACCGTTAGATTTTTCCGGCTCAACCACAACATTCCCGATTCCATGGGGCTGTCCATAAAAACCCCGACCGCGCACGTCGTGTACGCGACAGACTGGAAATTTGACCACACGCCGGTGGACCAAAAACCCGCCGAGTTTCACAAGATCGCCCACTACGGCGGCGAAGGGGTGGATCTACTCATGTCAGATTCCACAAACGCCAACGTGCCGGGCTATTCAATTTCCGAAAAAGAACTGGGCGAAACAATCGACAGAATTTTTCAGAATGCCGAAGGCCGCATCATCTTCGCGACATTCTCCACGCTCATTTCCCGCGTTCAGCAGGCGATACTGGCGGCCGCCAAGGTGGACCGCAAGGTGGTGGTAACAGGCCGCAGCATGGTCAACACGGTGGAGATCGCCCATAATCTCGGGTATCTGAATATTCCCAAAAAAATCATCATTACCGCCGATGCCGCGAAGAGACTGCCGGACAGCAAGGTGCTTATTTTAACGACTGGCAGTCAGGGCGAGGAAGCGGCGGCGCTGGCCAGAATCGCGAGGCAAGAGCACAAAACCATTCGGATAAAGCCGGGCGATACGGTCGTGGTTTCCGCATCCCCCATTCCGGGCAATGAACGGGCAATTTCCGTGGTCATGAATGACTTGACGAGACAGGGCGCGAACGTGCTCTATCAAAAAATTCTGGACGTACATACTTCCGGACACGCCCGGCAGGAAGATTTGAAATTGATGATCTCCCTGACCAAGCCGAAGTTCTTCATGCCCATCCACGGCGAACATTACATGTTGGTGGCGCACGCGAACCTCGCCGCCTCCGTTGGGATCAAAAGGGAAAATATCTTCCTGGTCGATAACGGACAAGTCCTGGAGGTGGGGCCCAAGGGAGCCAAAAAGCGCGAGGAGCACGTGGTACACGGATTGGTATTTGTCGACGGCCTGGGTGTCGGCGATGTCGGAGAAGTGGTTTTGCGGGACAGGCAGGTCATGTCCAAAGACGGGATGTTCGTGGTGATCGTGACCGTGGATCGCCGAACCGGCCGGCTGGTCAATTCCCTGGATATTCTCTCACGCGGCTTCATCTACATGAAGGGGTCAGAGGATCTCATTCGCGAGGTCAAACACGAGGTGCGCAAGGTCGTGGAAACCCAAAACCACAAACCGCACGAACCGAACTGGTCATATCTGCGCAATCAGATCCGCGATCAAATCGGCGAGTTCCTGTTTAGAAAGACGGAAAGACGTCCGATGATCCTGCCAGTGATTATTGAAGTATAAAACTAGCAACTTAAAACCTGTAACATGTAACTTCAACGGCTCACATATTGAGCCGTTGATTTTTTGTGATATACTCAATTTATGAATAGAATCATTGTCTCCGGAATCCAGCCTACCGGCAAACTGCATATCGGCAACTATTTGGGCATGCTTTCGCAGGCCGTCGAATTGCAAAAAGAATACGA
>JAUYKH010000010.1 GCA_030700065.1 bacterium
AAATATGGATTGCTCTTTACAATACATCTCCTGCGGGTCTTTGTTATTTTCTGGAAACAGCGCTGGGTATTAATGACACGGGAGAATTAATACCTAATTGCCCAACACTGTCGTAATACCCAGAGTCGTTTCCAGAACCAAATTCAAATTTC
Organism: bacterium; assembly: GCA_030700065.1. Lineage (GTDB taxonomy): Bacteria > Patescibacteriota > Doudnabacteria > UBA920 > 2-01-FULL-46-14 > JAUYKH01. The sequence goes on from JAUYKH010000010.1 coordinate 153, forward strand.
AGAGGAGGAAAAGAAAGATGTTTAATCAGAGACACCCTAACCGCCGGCGTTTGATAACGGCTTTGCAGAAGAGTGGTTTTATCCAGTTGAGCTTTGGAGGAAACAACGGCGCTCGCGCGGTTTTCAATTTCAGGACCCCCGAGCACGCACCCAAATCCCGCCCCGTTGTCCGCAAACCCCGCCCTGCGTTTCTCGCTCAAACCGAGTCGGTCAGGATTGTGACAATCCTCTCCTACCGGCCGCCAGTCGCACGACTGCCGGGGCACGCAATCGAGACGCCGATGGATGTTCTGCGCCGGGCGCACAGAAATTCGCGGCGGGCCCACGGTTGCTGGTGGTAGTGGTGGCAGTGTTACAATGAGGGGAGCAAATCTTGCGATTTGTTTCCCTCAACTCTCAAGTCAGCAATCAATAGATTGTTGATTTAAGAGTTAAGGAAAGTTTATTATAATATCAAGGAGTGTTCTCATACAGTACGCGGCGGGATGGATTTCATATAAGACCTCCGTCCCGCTTAAAAACTTTGCATTGGAGGAAGCAGCAATGAGAAGATTTTTGCTGAAATTCTGGGTGACAATCACGTTGCTTGTCTCGTACTTCACAGCCGCTTGTATTTTGCGCTACCTGATATTCCAGGACGGGCAGTGGGGCGAGCTCGGTCTGTTGTTGCTGGTCGCGCTGCTCGCTGGAACGGTCATCGATTTGATTCGTTGGCACCGACGGTACGTGCGACGATTCATTTCCTCGTTGCCGCCGCGGAAAAGTCTGCGCCCCTTGTGACAACCTTGAGAAGCCCGAAGGTCCCCAAACCTTCAGGCTTCTCCTTCTCAAGCTGCCAGTGATCGAGTGATCTTAACTTTATTGTTGAGACTACTTCATATATCCGTTTCTCGAAGAAATTTGAGATTCTCCTGTACGGACTTCATTGGCAGCTTGAGGGGAAAAATTTGAGAGAGGGGGGTAATATCTATGCCAGTTGTAAAAGCTGTGTATCTGATTGTAGTTGCCATCAGCGTTCTCGTTCTGACCATCAATGGGAGTATGAACCTCAATTCCCGAGATCAGAAGAACGTTTACAGCGGTATCGCCAACATGTTGACGGCGATCATCGTGATGCTCGTAGTGATCGTTTTTAACACGTTGAAGTGGTAAACCTGGTGCCGTCAATCCCGGGCTGTCGCTTGCGAGCGATGGCCTTTTCTTTTTGACTTTTAGGATAGTTTCGGTATAATTCTGTCATGCCGTACTTGCCTGCCCGCCGTAGCTTTAGCGAAGGCTGGGATATGGCATGACAGAATTCTGGATTCCCGCTTTCGCGGGAATGACAAATCTAAGAAATTTAACTTTTTATTATGGGAGTTCCTAAAAAGCGGAAAACACAAGGATCAACAGGCCAGCGGCGGTCGCATCATTTTCTGACCAAAATTCAGCTGGCCCGTTGCAAGAACTGCGCCGCACCGGTGATGCCGCACGAAGTCTGCCAGGTGTGCGGATTTTACCGCGGGAAACAGGTAATCAAAATCGAATTGCCAAAGACTAAGACAACTAAGTAAAATGGCCAACAGGCACCTTTCCAGAACAGTCGCAATGCAGGCGCTCTACGAGTGGGACTTTCAACAAAAGAAAGAAGACCTGCAGAAAATAGTGCAGCGCGATATTGAAAATTTCGCGCCTGGTTTGGAAGACCCGAAATTTATTCATGATCTGGTGGATGGCGTGAAGGAAAATCAAGTCGAGATCGATCAAATAATCGAGAAGACTGCTCCCGAATGGCCGATTGATCAGATCACAATCACCGATCGCAATATTTTACGGATCGGTATTTTTGAACTCAAGTACGCCAAAGAAGTACCGCCCAAGGTGGCGATAAACGAGGCGGTGGAATTGGGAAAAACTTTCGGCGGCGAATCGTCGGGAAAGTTCGTCAATGGAGTCTTGGGAACTTTGTACCGCGAGATGATCCCGGCAGAAAAGGGAAGTGAAACAGAAACTAAAACCGGAACTGCGCCTGAAGACAGGATTAATTAAGGCCCGCATCACGTACATTCTTTATTTCTCGAACATAGAGTTGGTCGCCGGGATGCCAATGGGTACCGAAAGGATTTTGCCGCGCACAGGAATGGATCCATCTTCCTTGATTGCGTTTTTCGCGGGAATTTGCTATATTATTTCTAAAATCATAATTAAAAGGGAAAGGATAAATTTATAATGAATAAAGTCGAATTGGCTGACGCGGTTGCCGGCAAAACCGGAATGGGGAAAGCCGATGCCGAAAAGGCCATCAATGCCGTGGTGGATGTTATAACTGAACAGCTCAAAGCCGGAAGCGAGGTAAGCATTACCGGTTTCGGAAATTTCTCGGTCTCCCAACGAGCGGCTCGCACGGGGGTTAATCCGCAAAACCCAACCGAAAAAATCCAAATTGCCGCCACGAAAGTTCCAAAGTTCAAGGCTGGCAAGGGTCTCAAAGACGCGGTCAGGGGATTGTAATATTCAGCTTTAGGAAAAATCAAAACCCCCGTCCGCCCTTTGGCGGAGGGGTTTTCTTTTAACGGACTGTCGTATACCGGCAGCCCCAGTAGTAGTCCGCCTCGGGCGGACACTATGGGGTAAATACGCCTGGTAACTAGCCTGAAACTTTTTCCGGAGAGTAGTATACCGGTAGTACGCCTGGTTTGGGACCAGGTAGACCGGGTTCGATTCCCGGCTCTCCGACCATGTGGCTTATAAAGTATGCAGAATATTTATAATTTTTATACCAATCTTTTAAGAGCCAATTCTGTCTGGATTAAGCGAATGAGTATTTGGGCGCTTTTGTGGTTTGCAATAGGCACCGGGACATATCTCGTTCGGCCCGATCTTTTGGAATCTGTTTCCCAATTTTTGGACAGAGTATTTCGGGATATTTGGGGTGATAAGGCGCCCGCCCTGGATTTCTCGGCCGTCCTTTTGATTTTTAGTAATAATCTGGAAGCCGCCCTCCTCGCCCTTTTCTTAGGCATAATCATCGGAATCGTGCCACTCATGGTGGCGGCCCTGAATTTTTTTATCTTGGGATTTTTGTTTGCCATATTCGCCTTGCCGTATTCCCCGTCTGGAGCCTTGATTTTTGCAGCGGCCGTTGTGCCTCACGGAATCATTGAGATCCCAGCGCTCCTTGTTGCCAGCGCGTTTGGCCTGCGCCTCGGACTTGATTGGAAAAACTGGAAGGTGACTCTGGGGCAGAATATCCAGATTGCTCCGCTTTTGGCAGCGTTACTTTTCCTCGCCGCGGTCATCGAAGTTTTTGTTTCCGGAAAATTGGTCGAGCAGTTGGCAAAATGAATTTTTTAGAAAGGGTTTACGAGGAAGCAGGGAAAATTCCAAAGGGCAAAGTCTTAACTTACGGGCAAATCGCAAGTCTGATTTCAACTCCGCGGGCGGCTCGCATTGTCGGTTTTGCCCTGCGGCAATTGCCGCCTGACACGAAAATTCCTTGGCAAAGGGTGGTCAACGGCCGTGGCATGATCTCCATTGAAAACATGAATTTTCCCAAAACAGAGCAAGCAAGGCGTTTACAAGGAGAGGGGATCGAGGTAGTATTGAGGGACGGAAATTACTGGGTGGATTTGAAAAAGTATTTGTGGAACGCGCGGGATTAGTATAATGGTAGTACGGCACCCTTCCAAGGTGCACGCACCGGTTCGATTCCGGTATCCCGCTATGTGGATAATTTATTTTGAATTTTAAAGGGTTCAATTTTTGGCTTATTTGAAAGCCATTTTTTATTTTTTTTATCCACAGTACCTCTGTATTGAAAAATTTATCTTTCCACAATTGACAATGCTTTTGATAAATTCGTATAATAAATTGAATTGCTTTGGATTTGCGCAATTTTGTTATTTATTGTCTGATGTGTAACAAGAGTAGTTGCATTACCGTCCACAATACTGCTTTGAATAACAGCAAGAAACGAACGCAAATCTCATAATTTTGAATTTGGGAAGCCTTTTCAATTAAGGTGTCTGTTGGTTTGGCATTTTAGATTCAGAAAGCCTGCATTTAATTATTGTGCTTTCTGGCGGTCGGTATCTAAAAAAGAGCCTGATCAACGGCAAAAGTTTGGGAAGGCAAATTGGAATAGTTTATCAATTAACAAAGGAAATAGAATTTGCAGGATCTAAAAGTTTGATTGTCTCAATTGAACAATTAAACAGATCTCTTGCAAAGTAATACAAATGCATAAACCTAATAGATCTTTTGCGAAAAAGGTCTTTGCTGCGGGTTTAGCGGTATCAACCGCCCTTTGGGCATCCGCTGGTTTGTTCGTCTTCGTGGCACAAGCCGTCGAAGCTCATCCGGCTGGCACTCTGGTCCTCTCCGGGGGAACAGTTTGGCACGTTTCTGACGATGGCACTGGTCGCCATGGAATTGATTCTTTGGCGAAATTCCAGTCTCATCGTTATGACTTTGCCGATGTAGTTTCAGCGAATTCCGCGGATTTGGCATTGCCAGATCTCGGTCTTCTGTCCTGGGGTAACGGAGTCTTGTTTCTGGAAGGTGGCACAGTCTACCAGGTTTCCGGTGGAATGAAGCATGGATTTACCTCCGCTTCAGTCTTCACTGGGAATGGGTTTGATTTTGCGACAGTCATTGGGGCAAGCCTTGCCGGGGTTCCGGTAGGAGCCAACATTGACAGCACCAGCGCTGCTCACCTGGAAGGAACATTCGTTGTTTCCGGCGGCACTATCTGGATGATTACCGCCACTGGTCGAAAAGGCATTCCTTCACCGGACATATTTTATTCCTACGGGGCCGGATTCGGTCATGTCGCGGCTGCGAATGCTGCTGATTTGTCTCTGACCAACGAAGGCAACGCCACGTTCCGAACCGGAGCGTTAGTTAACGATGGCGGAACAATCTGGGCCGTAACTGCGACAAGCAGACGCGGATTCCCGACTGGTTCCTGCTACACTGGTTTTGGGTTTAACTTCTCAATGCCAGTCGTGGGCTCAACTTCCAGCTTGACCACTGGCGCGAATTACTGCGTTGATGGGGATGACGTTATACCCCCTCCTCCCACTTCTACCGGCACTTTGAGCGTTTCTCTGGCTTCGGACACTCCGGCAGCCGGCATTGTGCTCAAGAGTCAAGCGCGCGCGCCTTTCACCAAAGTCCAACTCACCGCCACTGGCGGGGATGTTGTGGTTGACACGTGGGTAATGGAGCGCAAAGGCGTTGCCGCGGATAGCTCTTTCGCGAGCGTGGATATTGTTGATCTCACAACGAATGCCACGATCAACGAGAGCGGCAAAACCTTCAGCACCGATCACACCGCGAACTTCACCGAAGACCTGACCATTCCATCCGGTCAAACCAAGTATGTGATGCTCGCCGGCAATATTGCCGCTTCTCCGGGCGCGGGTGAGCAGCCTATTTTGGCGCTCAAATCCATGACGCTCAAGGGCGGATCATTGGTCGCCAGCTTCCCGATTCAGGGCAACGCGATGACCATCAATACCACCATCACAATTGGTTCGGCCACTGTTCAGCGAGGCGCTTACACCAATTCTTCTTCGACAACGATTGAAGTGGGCAAGACAGCTTACACTTTCTTCTCCTTCCAGATCCAAGCCGGTTCTGTTGAAGACGTTGGTTTCTCGCAAATCAAAGTCTACCAATCCGGCACCGCGAGTTTGTCGGCCGATCTGGCTAATATCAAACTCTATCGGGACGGGACATTCCTGGCGGACGGAGTTGTGAGCGGCAACTATGTCAATTTCAGCTTTGCCGAACAACTGATTCCCAAAGGACAGACCTTCCAGTACCAGGTAAAAGCTGATGTTGTCTCCGGTTCTGACCGGACTGTGAAGCTGGCCATCTGGCGGGTCAATGACGTCTATGTCGTGGGCAAGACCTATAACGCCGGTATCACCCCGACTTATTCCGGCACGTCATCTGCCAACGGCACCAATACCACGCTGGTTTTGACGGACAATCAATTCACGATTTCCGTCGGCACTTTCCGCGTGGGTAGTTCCAACTCGGTCCCGGCCCAGAATATCTCGGTGGGCACCAACCAGACCTTGGGCGCCTTTGAATTTGAAGTTAAAGGCGAGCCAATGATTGTCAGTGCCGTGACACTCACCGTGGCCTCTTCCACGACAGGTGCCACGATTATCGAAGACGCTCTGCAGGCCGTGAGCTTGGTTGACCCCAACGGCAACATTGTCGCGGGTCCGACCGATGTCTCTACCGGCAGCGGCACTATGACCGTGCCGTGGACTGACACGTTCACCGTGCCAATCGGCCTTAACCACTACAAAGTGGTGGGCAACTTGGCCACCGACGGCGGCTGGACAAGCAACAACACGATTACCGTGAGTCTCCAGACCCCGGCCTCGGCCATCACATCCAAAGGCGAAGTGACCGGCCTCTCGGTTACGGAAACGCCGGCCTCCAACACTTCGGCCAACACGCAGACAGTCAAGGCCTCCACTCTGACTGTAACCAAGAACTCCACGCCGACAGCCAAGACCATTGTCGCCAACGCGACCAATGTGCTCTTGGGCAGCTGGCAGATGGATGCCACCAACTCTGGCGAGGATATCCGCATCACGTCCATCGCGGTGCGCGCCTCCACCACAGGCAAGCTCAACACGCTGACCTTGAAGAAAGTCAGCTCTCCGGGCGGCACAGTCCTCACGACCCTGTCCCCGGTTAATGACAACCCGTCGGACAATGGAGCAAATTCCAATGACGCGGCTGCGACCTCGACCTTCGCGCTCTCTGATCCAATCGTAATAACCAAGGGCACGGCCATTCACATTGATCTTTACGGCAATGTGCCGTCCAATGTGAACGCCGGCGAAGTGGATTCATATGGTCTCACTGATACAGCCACGGCCAGCAATGCTTCAGTTGTGGCCTACGGGGTGAGCACGGGCAACCGCGCGACTGTAACGTTGACGGCCAATGACGGCGCGGCTCTGACCATCGCGGCCGCCGGAACGTTGACCGTGGATGAAGATGCCTCATCGCCCAACAGCCGGCTGGTAACGTTCGGCTCAAACGGAGTCGAAGTTTCCACGCTTCGCTTGAAGGCGACGAATGAGTCCATTGACATCACGGTGCTCAATATTCACGTTGACGACGGCGGTCTCACCGGCACCAACTCCGGCGATTACACGCAGGTCAAGAAGCTCTACCTCAAGCTTGACGGAACCCTGGTCGGCAATACCGACGGCTACTCGCTCGGCGCGGCCAGAACGACCATCAACTTCGAGCGCGGAGCGCTGACCATTCCGGAAGGCGTGACCGGCAAGAAACTCTCCATTGTGGCGGACATCGTTGAAATCGGCACCAACCAGCCGGGTGAAGCGAATGATGACATTGTTATCGGCTTGGGAGGAACGACTTCCATCACTTCGACCGGGAATGGCTCGAACACCGCCGCCACCGAAACCTTCAATGACGGCACGGGTTCAGCGATCATTCTGCACCGGTCTGTCCCGCAAGTCGTCATCGAGACTCCGACCAACAACCTGTTTACGTCTTCGGTCCTCCACCGCGCGAAGGTTTCCGCTGTGGGCAACACCATTGGTCTCTACCGCTTGTCGTATGGGGTTTCATCCTCAACCGGCATCCGGTTCACCAACGGTTATGTGAAGCTTATCACTTGCGGCGGTTGCGCCGGCGTTCCTGACGGGACGCAGCTGGCCAACACAGTCGCCGTCGGGACTTATCTAGCCGACGGGACTGATTCGTACTCGTTCACCCTGAATGGCACTGCCCTGGGCAAGAACTTCTTGCAGATCGGCGCTACCCAAACCGCGGTGATTGACTTCTTCGCGACCTTCAGCGACGATTCCACGGCTGACACCGAGTCAGTGTCCACCTCTCTCTTGGGTGACACGGCGACAACGTCTCCCAATGACGTTGCGGGCGCTCAAGCCGCCGGCTTCTCTTCGCTCCAGCAAGGCAACTTTGTCTGGTCAGACCTCAACTCTGACGACACCAATGGTTCCGGCCATACCACCAAGCAGTGGTACAACGGCTACTATGTGTCAGGACTAGGCCCGACAACGACCTCGACAGCGGTGACGGTTAGCCAATAGGCCAAGTCCGCATGTAGGACAACCTGCGCTTAAAATCTTCCTGATCAAAGGATTAGCGTAAGGCGAAACATCCCGCACCAGTTTCTGCAGAAACTGGTGCGGGATTGTTTTTTGGCAGAAATTCGGTTAGAATGTATCTATTATGTCTATTTTTAGCGGAAGAAAAGTAAAAATTGGCGCTGGAATCATCGGCGCGCTGATTGTCTTGGGAGGATTGCTCTGGTATTACCAGCAACAAGGCTTCATTAAGATTTTTCCGACTGCGGAGGAGCGGGCGATGAAAAAGATTTTGGAGATAGACCGGTCCAAGTTTCGACCGGCTGAAGGCCTCGATCCGCAGGTATTCGAGGGGGAAATCAAAAAATTGGAAGAGCAAAAGGCCAAAGTTCTTTCAGACCCGGGCAACGCGCAGTTGTGGTTTGATTTCGGCTACACCAAGGAGTTTCTGAATGATCACGAAGGCGCGATTCTGGCCTGGGAGAAATCATTTGCGCTCCAGCCGTTCAATTTCGTCACCGCCCAAAACCTCGGCAATACCTATCAATATTTTATTAAGGATTGGGCCAAGGCCGAATTCTACTACCGAAAAGTTCTGGAACTGCGGCCGGATCACCCGCAGGCCTATCAGGGGCTGATTGACCTTTACCGCTACAATTGGCCGGGCAGGAAGAGCGAGGTCGAACCGTTGCTTTTGGAGGCCATAAAAAATGATCCCAAGAATAAACTTCCCTATTATATAACCCTGGTGGAATTTTTTGCTGACGCGGGAAATGTCGAGAAGGCAAAAAGTTATCTTGCGGAAGTCCGGGCGCTGGACGAATCAAAGGTCCCGGATTTGTTGGAAACATACCCCATTCTAAAATAAGCGATGTTAAAAACTTGGCTAATTAGAATCATTTACCTCGGGGCGGCCTTAGGTTTGGCGACCCCGCTTTTCATTGATAACGGTTTCTTTTTTCCGTTTATTTCTACGAAGGTCTTTTTTTTCCGCGCTGTCGTCGAAGCGATGCTTTTGGCTTATTTATTTTTAAATTTCGTTAGCGAGGAGTACCGGCTCAAAGTTAATTGGCTTGTGATTTTGACAGTCTTTTTTATCGTGATCGCCAGTATTTCTTCGGCTCTAGGCGGAAATTTTTACCAAAGTTTTTGGGGAGATGTTGAACGGGGCGAGGGGATAATCCTTTGGCTTCATTTGCTCGCCTTACTTGTTATTTTGACCAGTGTAGTCAGAAGTGAACGAGCATGGGCAGGGCTGTTGGATACTTCTCTGGGAGTGGGAATTCTGATGGGATTGTTCGGGTTCGGGCAGGCGTTTGGTCTGAAAGGACTTTTGGCCACTTCAGGGTCGCGCGTGGACGCCACCTTGGGCAATGCCGCTTTCTTCGGCACGTATCTTCTGTTTCAGATAATGTTCGCGCTTTATCTTTTCAAATACCGCGGTGCACGCGGACTTAAGATTTATTATTTGGCGTTGGCCGCGGCTTTTGCCGTTCTCATTCCCATGACCCAGACGAGGGGCGCGTTGATCGGGCTTGTCGCCGGTATCTTTTTGGCCGCACCGCTCCTGTATTGGTTAAACCGCGATAAAAAATCAGTTCGTTATGGCAGTATCGCGGGAGTTTTGGCTATTTTAATTGCGGTCGGATTTCTGTATTTTTCCCGCGAGCGCCCTTTTGTGCAGGAGAACTCGGTTTTGCGGAGGATGACCTCAATTTCGACCCAGGAAAAAACCGCCCAAACGCGGCTTTTGACCTGGAAGGCGGCGTGGAACGGCTGGAGGGAAAAGTTTTTACTTGGCGGGGGGGTCGACAATTTTGACGTAGTGTTCAACAAAAATTTCCCCGCTGTTTTTTATGAGGATCCCGGTTCTGTTGTCTGGTATGATCGCGCGCACAACGTTGTGCTTGACCGCGGGGCCACGACTGGAATTTTAGGTTTATTGGTTTTTTTGGCGTTGTTTATCTATCCTGCGTACTACTTTTGGAAAATGGCGTTGCGGGATCGCGAGCGGTCGTTTTACGGCGTGCTTTTTCTGTCTTTTCTAGCCGCTTACCTCATCCAGGATCTTTTTATTTTTGAAAGCATTGCGACTTATATTATTCTGTTCTTTACTTTGGCATTCTGGGGCGCTTTGTTCCTGCCGGCTTTCGAACGCGTCAATGTCATGGCCAGCCGCAAGGCTTGGGTCTCGTTGTTTGTAATTTATCTTCTCGCTTTTGGGCCCATTCTCTATAAAGTCAATTTTTATCCCGCAAAAATAAATCGGGCCGCGGCCGAGGCAGCACATTCCAATCCGCAGGAAGAAGATTTTTTTCTCATCGTTGACCGGTTCAAGGCTTCAATCGAGCCAAAGAATTATGGACAGGGGGAGTATCGTCTGCAGTTTATAGATTTTGTCGGCCAGCAAGTAGCCAATGTCGGCGAGGTCATCCCGAAGGCGCGTGCGGTGGTTATTTATACGGATCAGCAGCTGGACGAGCTTTTGAAGAGCGACCCGGATGACGCGAAAAATTTTTTGCTGGCCATGAGGCATTACAATTACACGTACGCGATGGATTCCTCCTCCAAAATCGCGCGTCTTGAGAAGGCTCTTAGTTTTTTCCCCAAGCTCGTCGAGCTTTCTCCGACCAGACCCCATGCTTACCAGGAAGCGGGCTACTCTCACGCATATCTTTACCGCGAATATAAAAAGGACAACGACAAGGAAAATATGGAGCGATCATTGGCGCGGGCGGAAGAGATGTTCCAAAAAACTATTGAACTCTCTCCGCGGGTGATTGATTCTTACGCTAATTTAGTTGATCTCTATTTGACCACTGGCAAAGATGCTGAGTTGGAAGGAATTCTGGCTGAAATGGCCAAACTGCAAGTATCAATCCGTTCCGAACCGTTTTTGACCCGTTTCATCGACAAAACCCAGAATAGCGGGCAGGCAAAGTGGCGGGATTATTTCTTAAATGAGCTAACCCAACTGCGCCTGGAGCAGCGCAACGTGGACGGGCTGATTAATATCGCCGTATATTACGCGACCATCGGTAATCGGACTCGTGCCATTGAAATAGGGGAGCTGATCAAGAGCTTTGGCGGGGATTATGTGAGACAAGCCGAGCTCTTTATCGAAAACGTAAATAAAGGCGCGTATGAAGCGCCGACGAAGTAAAAGATTATAGATTAACGATTATTGATTAAGGATTTATACACGTTGACGGTTTTGTTCAACATCCCAGGGATGCTGAATTTTTTTGCGGCAAGCTTGGCGTTTTGGCCAAGCCAGTTTCCAAGACTGGGATTTTGCAGCAAGGATTTTATGGCTTCTGCCAGCGCGGCGGGATTTTTGGGAGGGACGAGGATTCCTGTTGCCCCCTCCCCTTGCCCCTCCCACGAGGGGAGGGGAATTGTGGAATTTTCCTCCCCCCTTGCCTGCCCGTCCGGCAGGCGGGTGGGGGAGGTCAGGTGGGGAGTGATCATTTCGGGAATGCCGCCGACCGCCGTTGAAACAATCGGCAGCCCGGCGGCCATGGCTTCAAGGATGGAGTATGGAAATCCTTCTTTCACGGACGAACAAACATAAATATCAAAGGCCGGGAGCAGTTTCGCGGCGTCGGGAATTTCGCCGGTTGTCCCGCCCCGCCCGCCATCGCTACGCTCAGGCGTTAGCGGGCGGGCCCGACCGATAATGACTAATTCTGAATTTGGATAATCCTGTTTGATGAGTGCGAAGGCTTTTCGGAGCGTAGCCAAGTCTTTACTAGGATAGTCGTGGGCAATGGTGCCGATCAGAATTTTAGAATATGGAATATGGAATATGGAATTTAGATATTTTTTTGACTCCTTGCGAGGGGGTTCGTATTTATATAACTCACTTTGTGCGCGGCCGCGTAACGCGTGAGTTAGGGCAAATCGGAGATTTTCAAAATCAATACCGTTATGAATTGTAACTACTTTTTCAGGCGGGCAAAGTCGGCGCTCAAGCGCCCTTTGCCTGTCGAATTCCGAAACAGCGATTATTTTTGAGCGAAATCGCGCAGCAAATTTTTCCGCCCAGAAATAAAATTTTTGGACAAACCAGTTGTGTGGCTCCAGGAAAGCAAACCCGTGCGCCGTGAAAATTACGTTTTTTATGCCCGCCAGCCGCGCGGCGATACTGCCGATGACCCCGGCTTTGCTGCTATTTAAATGGATGATGTCCGGTTTGAGATTAAGAAAGATTTTTTTCAGTTCCAGAATCGCCAAAAGGTCGCTCACGGGGTGGATGTTTCGAACCAGGTGATTTGCGATGATTACTTTTATGTCCGCATCTTCTAGTCTTGATTTCAACGGCTCATGATGTGAGCCGATGACGACTGTGACATCGCGGGTATCTTTTAAATTTGTCGCCAAATCAAAAACATAGCGCTGCGCGCCGCCGAGTTCTCCCTGGGTGATGACAAACAGAAGTTTGAGCCTCATAACCTGCTTATTATAGCTATGGCCTTGACTGTTGTAAAAGGATTTAATACAATAGAATGTTGGAAATCGAAAGGAGGAACTATTATGAGAAGGGCGATTATGCCGCATGGCTTGCATGTGCAGGCCCATGGCTGGGAGGAAATGGTATGGGGAATTCCACCCGACCGTTTGGGGAGAGCTACTAAGGCCATTCAGTCGGCCGTGGAAACCGACGCTTCGCTCGTAATCTTTGGCACGGGTGCTTCGAAACGAGATGGTGTGTTTGAGGCCCAGTGTATTGTCAACCTGATGTGGGAGCGGTTTTCAAGGCTGAAGGAGTTCCAGGCCTTTGATGACTACAACATTGATTCGCTCCGGCAGATAATGGAAGAAATCAGCGTTGTCGAGACCCGATCGACCAATACTGACACTGAAATCCAGTTTGGGTTTGAGCGATGTTTGAGCTTGGGGATCGACCGAGTGATTCTGACGTCTTCGCCGGGTCATATCGGACGATGCGCACAGGCTGCGTCCAAAATCCGCCACCGGGATCAGCGATTCAAACATTTGCGGATTTCAAGCGAGGAAAGCGATGTAAATTTCTTTCAGTACCGAAACGGTTACCTGGTCGAAGCAGGTGTCGAAGAAACCGCGATCTTTGAACCTTCCCATCGGGGGGATGACCCCTCAAGGGATATCCCCGCAGATTTGCAGCCGAACCGTCTGTTCCCGCAGATTTTCCGGGTTGCCGACAAAGCACGGTGTCTGCAGAAAATTGACGAAGTGTTCAAGCGACACGGGGTTTGAAAATTTCGAAGGTGGAAGGCAAATTTAAATAGCCGACGGTTCGTTGTTTAGAACCGCCGGCTTTTTGTTTGAGGGTTGGCAAAGTGTCTTTTCGGGATTTCGCCAGCTTCTCTGATGGTTTTGGCCAGAAATTCTTGTGATTGACTCATACAATAAAGCTTGTTAGAATAGATTATAATTTATTATAGCAAGGATATTACCACCATGGATATTGATAGCGCGAAGGTCAAAATTAAGGAACACGGCCAAGCCGCCATTCCGCATGATATTCCAATGTCCCGACCGGGCAAAAAGATCGGCGTGATCGGGAATGGGTATGTCGGCGGTACAATCGCGGGTTTTTACAAGCAAACCGGCGCGGACGTAAAGGTCTATGATAAGTATAAAGAGAATGATCCGCTGGAGGAAGTCCTGGCGCAGGATTACATTTTTATCGCGGTGCCGACGAACCACGTGGAGGGGAAGGGCATAGATTTTTCCATGATGGATGACGCCATGCAGAACGCCAGCCGTTCCAAAGCGCGCGCAATTATCATCAAATCCACGGTCGTGCCGGGGACAACCAGCCGGTATCAGCGGCGGTATCCGAATTTGAAAATTATTTTCAATCCGGAGTTTCTCACGCAGCTGACGGCCTACACCGATTTTCAATATCCTGATCGGCAGCTGATTGGTTATACCGCCGCCAGCTACGACGTCGCCGCCGATGTCCGCGAACTTTTACCTCTCGCGCCTTTTACCAGAATTCTACCGGCCGAAGCCGCGGAAATGGCCAAATTTTTCGGTAATACTTGGTTTGCCGCCAAGGTTGTCTTTGCCAATCAGATGTATGACATTTGCGACAAGCTGGGCATTGATTATAATCTCGTCAAGGATTGCGTGGCGGCGGACGCGCGGATCGGCCGTTCGCATTTGGACGTCGCGCATGGGGGATACCGGGGATACGGCGGCAAATGTCTTCCCAAAGATACGCGGATCCTTATTAAATTTGCCGAGGACTTGGGGATTGATCTGAAACTTCTGAAAATCGTTGAGGAGATAAATCGCGAACTCACCGGAGGGGTGGACAGATAATGGCCAAAGTTCTTGTAACAGGTGGTGCTGGATTTATCGGTTCACATTTGGTTGATCGACTGGTTGCTGACGGGCACGATGTTGTCGTTTTGGATAATTTGAGCACTGGCAAGAGAGAATATATAAACCAAGGGGCAAGGCTGGTTGAATGCGATATCGGAGATTACGAGGCCATTGCCGGCCAGTTTGACGGAGTTGAGGCCGTTTTTCACCTCGCGGCCAAGGCCCGTATTCAAGGTTCAATATCCGATCCTCTGTTATACAACAAAACCAATATTACCGGGACATTGAATGTCTTGTGGGCGGCTAAAAACGCCGGAGTGAAGAAAGTCGTTTATTCGGCCTCATCGTCGGCCTATGGCGATCAAAAAGTTTTTCCCGTTCAAGAGAATTTTTTCTGCCGTCCGAAAACGCCGTACGGCTTGCAGAAAATGGTCGGTGAAGAATACTGCAGGATTTTTTCGGAGTTATATGATTTGCCAACCGTAGCGCTAAGGTACTTTAATGCCTACGGTCCCCGCCAAGTGATTGACGGTCCTTACCCGACTGTCATCGGGCTTTTTTTGGAGCAATCCAAAAATGGCAAACCCATGACAATAATCGGGGATGGCGAGCAGAGACGGGATTTTACCTACATATCCGATGTGGTGGAGGCGAATATTCGCGCGTGGCAGAGCAATGTCGGCGGAGGGGAGTTGTTTAATATCGGCACCGGCCGCAACCATAGTATGAATGAAGTGGCCGCCATAATCGGCGGCCCGACCGTAAACATTCCGCTCCGGCCCGGAGAGGCCAGGATTTCTTTGGCCGATAACACCAAGGCCAAGCGTCTGCTTGGCTGGGAGCCGAAGGTTACGCTTCAAGAAGGGATTGCCAAATTAAAGGCAATTTAGCGCCTTGGCATGCCAAACAAACGGATTCTAATTTTCAGCATTGCCTATCACCCCATTGTTGGCGGGGCGGAAGTCGCGGTCAGGAATATCACTGACCGTTTATTGTCTTACGAATTTGATCTCATCTCTTGTCGGTTTGGAAATCACCCGCGGCAGGAAAAAATCGGGAATGTAAATGTTTATCGGGTTAGTTCGGGTAGCCGGATTGGTAAATATCTCTATCCCCTGTTTGCTTATCGTTTAGCGGCAGAGCTTCATCGTGAAAGGCCCTATGAGATCGTTTGGGCGATTATGGCGGCCTTCGCTTCCGGCGCGGCCATGCTGTTTTTGCGGAAGTTTCCGAAAGTGAAATTTTTGCTGACTTTGCAGGAGGGCGATCCGATTGAATATATTCACGAGCGAGTGCGCTGGTTTAGTTCCGCTTGGCAAAAGATTTTCAAACGCGCCGATTATATCCAGGCAATCAGCAATTTTCTGGCCGATTGGGCGAAAAAAGAAGGAGCGGTTTGTCCCGTTGAGGTCGTGCCGAATGGAGTAGACTTTAAAAATTTTCAATTTTCAATTTCTAATTTCCAATCAAAGTCCAAAGATCCAATTTACAAAATAATAACGACCTCGCGGTTGGTGCACAAAAACGGCATTGATATTCTGATCCGGGCCTGCGCCAAGTTACAAGTTACAAGTTACAAGTTACAAGTTTTTGGTTCCGGACCGGACGAAGCAAAACTGAAAAGTTTGGCCAAAGAATTGGACATTGCTGACTGTGTAGAATTTTTCGGACACGTCGAGCCGGATGATTTGCCGAAATATTATGCTGATGCTGATATTTTCGTGCGCCCCTCCCGTTCGGAGGGACTTGGCAACTCATTTCTTGAAGCCATGGCGGCAGGTGTGCCGGTGATTGGTACCCCTGTGGGCGGCATCCCCGATTTTTTGATCGATGGAGAGACAGGATTGTTTTGCCGGCCGGAGGATCCAGAGGATTTGGCGGAAAAAATTCAACGGCTCACCGCGGATGAGCAACTGCAGCAAAAATTAATTACCAATGGCAGAAAATTAGTGGCAGAAAAATATGACTGGAATATTATCGTCGGCCGTATGAATAGTATTTTTCAAAAATTATGAAAATTCTCATCGCCGCGGGCATTTTCCCGCCGGAGACGGGCGGGCCGGCGACCTACACCAAACTTTTGGCGGAAGAACTGGTCCGTCGCGGACATGACGTAACCGTAACAACCTATTCGAATTATTCAAAATTTGATGGGGATTCGGGTTTTAAAATAGCCAGAGTCAAACGCTCATTTTTCAAACCCCTGCATTACTATCGCTATTACCGAGCAGTAAAAAAGTTTGGCAAAGAGGCGGAAGTTATTTTTTTGCAAGACATGGTCTCGGCCGGTTATCCGGCGTCATTGGCCACCAAGGTTTTGGGCAAGCCATATGTCGTAAAAGTCACGGGAGATTACTCATGGGAACGGGCCTACGCCGAGGGACTTACCAAACTTGCAACCGATGATTTCCAAAAACTTTTGGTTTACCCGAAAAAAATCAGTAAAATTCGCGATGTTCAAATCCGTGTCTGCAAAGACGCGCGGATTGTAATCACGCCTGCCGAATATCTCAAAATCATCGTGGCTGGTTGGGGTGTTAAACCAGAGCGAATTCGGGTGGTTTATAATAGTATTAAGATGACCGAAATGCCGGATCGGGTGGAACTGCGCAGGCGGTTAAATTTGGAAGGAACAGTTTTGGTAAGCGCCGGCCGACTGGTCAAATTGAGACGGTTTGACAGGTTGATTGAACTTATGCCGGAGATAGTAAAAAAGGTTCCAAATGCCAAATTGGTCATTGTCGGTGGAGGACCTGAATATGCGGCGAGTCTAATGCAAATGGTCGCACAAAGAGGGCTGACGAGCGCGGTAACGTTCACCGGTAAAATTGATCCGCTGAACGTGCGAGAATATGTCGCCGCTTCAGACTTGGTAATCGTCAATTCCATTCAGGAAGGATTGTCGCATTTGATTCTCGAAGCGCTCGCCTGCGGTACGCCAGTGGTGGCGACAGATGTCGGCGGGACCCCGGAAATCATTCAGCATGAAGAAACAGGGTTGCTTTTTCCGCCCGAGGATGAGAACAAGCTGCTAGCGTCCATATTCCGAGTACTTTTCGATGAGGGATTGCGGCAGCGCCTGCAAACTGCGGGAAAGGCATTGATTGAAACTAAATTTTCCATGGCAAAAATGGTCGATGAGACATTGAATATTTTAGAGAGGGCAAAGGCATGAGAGTTCTAATGACCGGCTTGGACAAGGGTCTCTTCGGCGGGGGTGTGTCCGGTGATGTGGTAGAGCGCCATCGAAAATACGCTGATTTGGCCGGGCATTTGGATATTATTGTTTTTGCTGGCGATAATTATCAAGAGAAGCAGTGGGCATCAAACTTGCGCGTTTTTCCAACAAGAACGAATAAATTTTCTCATTTTGCTCGCGCTGTGGAGATGGCTTCCACTTTGCAGGAACAGGAACCTTATGATTTGATTGTGACTCAGGATTTTACCGCGCCGGTCGGAATGCGATTAAAGAGGAAGTATGGCCTACCATGGATCGTAAATACCCACAGTATGTTTTTTAGCTGGAATTGGCTGGGTTTCAACCCGCTTTCCTGGTATTTGTTTTTTTTAATCAAACGTGCGATAAAGCAGGCAGACGGTTTTCGAGTAAATAATGAGGAGATTAGGGACAAATTGATCGATTGGGGAATTGAGAAGCCGATCTTGGTTCAGCCGACACCGATAGATGTAACAAAATTCAAAAGTCTCTCTCATGTCATTCCCGCCATGCCTACCGGCAGGCAGGCGGAAGCGGGAATCCAGCAGTCCCGTCTGGATCCTCGGGTCAAGCCCGAGGATGACAAGTCAGTTATTCTCTTTGTTGGCAGGCTCTCTCCGGAAAAGAATGTGGCTATGTTGATTCGGGCGGTTAAAAATCTCAAAGAAGACTTCGAGCTATGGATTGTCGGGAAAGGACCCGAAGAGGCAAACTTGAAAAGACTTGCAGGAAACGATGAACGAATACGATTCTTGGGGCCAAAAACAATTGACGAATTGCCTGTGATTTTTCAATCAGCCGATATTTTTGCGCTCCCTTCCAATACAGAAAGCTTTGGGCAAGTGCTCCTGCAGGCCGCCGCCGCTGGCTGCGCGATCATCGCGACCGCAACCCCGGGAGCAAGGAGCGTTTTAAGCAACGAAAAATACGGGTTACTTATCCCAGTAGGATTCCAGCGACATTTGGAGGCGGCCCTAAAAAATTTGATCAGCAAAACCTTCGAGCGTGAATATTGGGCTACGCAGGCTCAAATTCTTGTTGCTCAATACGACCCGCAAAAGGGATTTAACAATACCATCGCATTTTGGAAAAAAATCGTAAAAGGGTGACAAAAGGCCTTATTTGAGCCTTTTTTCAAGGATAAATCATTTAAGCCGTTCGGGCATTGATTCTTTTGTGTATTTGTGCTAGAGTGTAATGTAATCCATTCTGGGTTACGTATTTTCAATTTCAATTTAAGAGGAGGTGTGTCATGCCAACAGACATGGTGCGTCAACAGGAAGAAGGGTTCGGCCACGATTATGGGCTGATCCACGAGATGATCGTCACCGGGCGAAAGGTCGGCGCTGGGCAGGGATTCTACTCTGCCTTGGCACACAACGAAGAGTTGTTTGCTAGGGTTGTGGAGTTTGTCAGAAACGGCGGAAATGTGACTGCCAATGCGGAAGCTACCGTTTCTTCAAGGCCAGTTCTTGCCCACGAAGTTGAGCATCTGATTTCGGGGATGTTCATTCCGGCTGACAAACAGCTTGGGCTTGTCAGGGAGCGTAATGTCGAGCGGCGCTGGGGTTTTACTGAGGAAGATTTTACCAAGCTCGGGCCGGCGCCGGTATGGCCAAGCGGTAAGATTTCCGCGGTCATTCTTGAAGTAAGCCTCGACACCATCGAGAAGACCCTTGAGGAAGCCTGGCTCTTCGCGCACTCTGCACAGGTTGATAACTGGCGCTGGGAAGAGGTAAAGTCCGACCCTGGGCATTTGCGTTTGTTTCCCGGGATCGAGCACAAGCGTGGCCTGGTCTGGCGCGTGGTTGACCTGGCGGCCAATTGGGACAAAAAAGACGGGATCCGCCCCAAGGATGTCCGCAATACTGAAAAGTCCCCGCATTCGGCCGTCCTCTGGGCCGCCTCGTACTTCCCAAAGTGGATCCAAGCCATGGACGGGACCATTGTTCCTTATGTCTGGATTCCAGGCTACGAGCTTAGTGTCTCCGGTAGCGAGCCTTGGTCGCGCGTGCCGAACTTGCACTTCGATCGCGTTGCTCGGCGGATCGGGCTCGATGCCGATGGCTACGGCCTTCGCTACGGCTACTATGCTGTGCCGGAGTTTCGGGAGTAATAGACCTCGGACTTTGGCTGTTTGGAACTTGGAAGATCTAGGGTTTTTGACCCTCGGTCTTCCAAGTCCTTTTTTATTTGTCTATAATCACTGCAAGAGAGAATAGGTTTATGAATCCCGATGGAATGATCCGCGGATCACCGAAATCTCGTCTGCCTAGCAATACAACCGCCGGAGTTTTGTCATCTACTAGATGACAAAAGCGTGTGGTGCGATTGGTGGAGTACTCCGTGTCTTTGTTTTGGGATGAAGTTTTAAACTTGCATCCTGCATAAAATACAGGGAATGGGTGTGCCTATTTCCAGTGACTTCTGGAAGGACAAAGATACAAAATGTCTCCGGTAACAAGCCTTGGTCGAACGTGCCGAACTTGAACTTCAATCGCGATAATCGGCAAATCAAGCTCAATGCCAATGACTACGGCAATCGCAACGGCAACTATGCTGTGCCGGAGTTTCGGGAATATCCACCGAAAAACCTCGTCCCCAAAACCAGGGCGAGGTTTGCTAAGATATGGATTTTATCCAGCCGCCAAGCATTTTGCCTATCGTATGGAGTTTGGATTGAATTTCCAAATATGACTCATTGGACAGGCAATCACAGTCTTTGCTTAATCGGATAAGAATTCGTAGCGAGTCTAGTTTAACACTGGCTTCCCGCAACTTTTCAACTTTGATATTTTGATTAGAATGAGATGATGCGGTCAGGGTTAATTCAAATAGTGAAAGTAGGGTACTTGAGCAAGTTTGCCCTAAGCTATAGCGTTGAGATTTTGGAAAACGCAAATTTATTTTGTGCCAAATGCGATAAGTTTCATATAGTGCATGGACAATAGGAATGTCAACAATCCCAAAACCATGAGGGGGGGGGGTTAGAGGCCGAGTAAGTCATGAATTATTTGATCGAATTTGTTCGATAGATAATATTTTTGTTGCCTGGCAGAAGTTTGCGCGAGGTAAACGATTGCGAAGTGATGTCATGGCATGGGAAAGGTCGCTTGAAGTCAACCTTTTCGAGTTGCGAGATGAGCTTTCTACCAATAGATATAAGCATGGTCATTATACACCATTTACTATCCATGATCCCAAAGAAAGAAGGATTCACAAGGCAGGGGTTAGGGATCGAATCGTGCACCAAGCAGTTGTTAATATCCTCGAGCGAATTTTTGAATGCCAGTTTATTTTTGATAGTTTTTCTTGCCGGAAGGGGAAAGGAATCCATGCGGCTTCAAAACGGCTGCAAAAATTCTTGGTAAAGGCAAGCAAAAACTATACCCGAACTGTGTATGCTTTGAAATGTGATATAAGGAAATTTTTTGATCGGGTGGATCATAACATCCTTTTAGAGTTGATCAGGAGAAGAATTGATGATAACGATACCACCAGTCTCTTAACGAACATAGTAGCTAGTTTCAATGCAACTTCTGCCAAGGGTCTGCCGATTGGTAATTTGACCAGCCAATTGTTTGCCAATATTTATCTGCATGAACTTGATTATTTTGTGAAACATATTTTACGAGAAAAGTGGTATCTGCGGTACTGCGACGATTTTATAATTATTAGCTATTCTTGGGGTCATTTGTTGAATATTTTAGAAAAGATTAAATATTTTTTTCGGCAACGACTCAAACTGGAAATTCATCCCAACAAAGTTTCGATTAGATCCTGGGGCCAGGGGATCGATTTTGTCGGCTATGTACATATGCCTAACTGCGTGATTGTTAGGACAAAAACAAAAAACCGCGTGCTGCGTCGAGTCAATCAAAAAAACCTTGTTTCTTATATGGGCGTTTGCAATCACGCCGATACATTTGAACTCCAACAGTTACTGTTTAATAAAGTCGGGAAAACTGCTAAACTATAGGCAAATAAATGAAATTAGTATTTATCACGCGCAAGGTGGACAGAGGAGACCCTTTAACAGGGTTTGTTTTTGGTTGGTTGAACGCTCTCGCCGGAAGATTGGACAAACTCTATGTGGTCTGTCAGGAGAAAGGTGACACTTCAGGTTTGGCAGATAATATTGAAGTTCACTCCTTTGGTAAAGAAAAGGGTTATGGTAGACTTCGTCAGGCTTTTGAACTTTGGAATTTGAGTTTTGAGTTTGGTAAAAAATCCGAAGGATTTTTTATTCATATGCATCCGATCTACGCAATCACTGCCTGGCTTCCCGCCAAGCTTTTCGGAAAGAAAATTATTTTGTGGTACGCGCACAAATCAGTGGATTTCAAGCTTCGCGTCGCCCATTTTCTAGTTGACAGGGTATTGACTTCGTCAAAAGAAAGTTTTCGCTTGCCGTCCAATAAGGTCCGCGTGGTGGGACATGGAATTGATATGCGCAAATTCAACCCCTCTTCCCATATTCCACATTCGATATTCCATATTCTAAGCATTGGCAGGATTTCTCCGGTGAAGGATTACGAAACATTAATCAAAGCGATGGAGATTTTGTGCAATGACATGGGAATGAGAGGTTTGAAAGTTCAAATTTACGGACGCATCGGATTACCTGAACACCAGGCGTATCTGGATTCCCTGGTCGATTTTGTCCAAAATGCCAATTTGGACGAGGTGATAGATTTTCAATCCGAAGTCAGCCACGAATATGTTCCGCAGATTTTGGGAGAGGCAGACCTGTTTGTTAACCTAAGCCAGACGGGCAGTTTGGATAAGGCTGTCTTGGAGGCTGCTGCGATGGGTGTACTCGTGCTTACTTCCAATGAAGCATTTGAGAGTAAACTAAAAGAGATTTCGCCATTGTTATTTTTCAAGCGTAATGATCCCTCGGATTTGGCGGAAAAGATCATGGCCACAAAGAATTTAACTTCAGAGGAAAAAATGAAAATCGCGAATCAGTTAAAGTCATGGGTCGAGCGGGAGCATAATTTGAATAATTTAATTTCTCTGATTATAAAGGAGTTTAGACAGGTGTGACTGTTTGTTATTTTGGCATCTACAATCCCAATCACACTCGCAATCGTTTGAATATCAAAGGACTGCGCTTAAACGGCGTGGAAGTTTTGGAATGCAACATCAGGGAGAAAAGCTGGGGCAAGTATTGGCAGCTCATTCGCCTGCACTGGCCCATGCGCCATAAGTATCAAGTGATGATCGTTGGCTTTCCCGGGCATACCATCATGCCCTTGGCGTGGCTTTTGGCCAAACTTCACGGCAAGAGCATTATTTTTGACGCGTTTATTTCCCTGTACGACTCATTCGTGTTTGATGAGAAAAAATACCGGCCGCGAAGTCTGCCGGCACTGAAGTATTGGTTTGTGGATTGGCTGGCTTGCCGGCTCGCGAATGTCATCATGCTTGAGGCCTATGAATACGCCAAATATTTTATTCAAACCTTCAAGATCAATCCCAAAAAGTTCAGGCGGGTTTTAGTTAGCTGTGATGAGGAGATAATGTACCCGCGGGAAAATCCTCGCAAAGATGGAAAGTTTGTCGTGCATTTTCACGGAACCTACATTCCCGCGCAGGGCATTGACTACATTATTGGCGCAGCCGCTTTACTCGAGGACGAGGGAGTATATTTTAATATCATTGGCCGACTGAAAGATTATCAACCAGTGATTGAGCAGGCAAAAAAAGATGGGCTGACCAATATTAATTTTTACGATTTTATGCCGTATGAGCGTCTGGCCGAGATGATGGCCGAGGCGGATATGTGTTTGGGGATGTTCGGTGATACTGCAAAGGCGAAGCGGGCCGGGGCTTTCAAAATCATGGAGGCCATGGCCATGAAGAAGCCGCTCGTTACCGCCAATACCCCGGCGGTCAGAGAATTTTTGGTTGATCGAGAAAACGCGATTCTTTGCCGGATCGCCGACAGTCAGGACTTGTCAAAAAAAATAATGCTGTTGAAAAATGATCCGACCCTGCGAAATCAAATCGCGCAAAATGGATACGATCTTTTTCTCAAAACAATGACGCCAAAGGTCATCGGCGAGCAGCTGACCCAAATTGCAAAAAGTCTGTAACTGTGGTATTCTCAAATCTACTATTTTTTAAGTATGGCGAAGAAAAAAGTTTTAATTTTGGGAGCCGCTGGTTTTGTCGGAAGCAACCTTGTGCGCAACAGCCTTGCCGAGGATGCGGAGGTTACGGCGGTTGACTCGCTCGAGCCTCTCCTAAAAAGCACCATGGACAGCCTCGCGCCGGTATTGCCCCTGATCAATTTTATAAAAGGCGATATCCGCGATCAGCAACTGCTCCGCGAGGTAGTGCCGGGTCAGGACATTATTTTTAATTGCGCGGCTCAAACCTCCCACCCCCTTTCCGTGCAAAATCCTGTTCTGGACACGGAGATTACCTGTATCGGCCAGCTCCGGGTTTTGGAAGCAATGAGAGACTATAATCCTCGTGCTATTTTTGTTTATCCTTCCTCAACCACGGTGGTCGGCAAGGCTGTTGGCGATTTGATTGACGAAAACCACGGCGAGCGCCCTTTGGATATTTATTCGGCAAATAAAGGCGTAGCGGAAAAGTACTGCCGGATTTTTCACAAAGTATATGATTTAAAAACAGTGGTGCTGCGTTTTCCCAACCTCTATGGGCCTTTGGGAAAAAACGATCCGGCATTCGGATTTATTAACTATTTCATCCACCAGGCCGCGTCTGACAAACCGATTGAGATTTGGGGGGAGGGCTTACAGACCAGAAACGTGATGTTTATTGATGATGTAACGGATATGATGTGGCATTCTGCCGATTATCCCAAACTCATTGGCGAGACATATTTTGCCGTGCATGACGATCATCACACCGTGCGCGAGGTTGCGGAGGCGATTGTCAATGTTTTCGGCCGCGGGCGGATTGACATGAAGCCGTGGCCGGATTTTCGTAAACGTATAGAGATCGAGCGGGTCCTGTTTTCCGGCGCGCGCCTGCATTATCACACCGGCTGGCGGCCGAAATATTTTTTGTCGGAAGGGCTGAAGTTAACCAAGCAAAGGATGGAGAAGGGTTACTAGAATGTCAAAGCAGAAATTAACTGTTTTGGTCACGGGCGCCCTGGGCCATATCGGTTCGCGCCTGATTCGCGAGTTCGATCCGAATCTAGTGGAAAAAGTGATTCTGCTTGATAATCTGGCAACCCAGCGATACACTTCCCTGTTTAATTTGCCCGATAAATTTGATTACGAATTTATTGAGGATGACGTTCGTACCGCGGATATGGATTCATATCTGAAGGGGATTGACGCGGTCATTCATTTGGCCGCCCTTACTGACGCAGAAAAAAGTCATATGAGTCCGCAGGAGGTCGAGTCAGTCAATCTCGAAGGGACCAAAAAGGTCGCGGACGCTTGTTTGCGGCAGAAAATAAAATTATTTTTTCCTTCCACGACCAGCGTCTACAGCAGTCAGGCTTCGCGCGTTGATGAAACTTCCCGGGAGCTTGAGACCCAGAGTCCTTACGCGAAATCCAAGCTTATGGCCGAGCAATATCTTTGGGATTTGAAATCTCAAGGATTGCGATATGTTATCTGCAGATTTGGCACGATTTTTGGTCCATCTATCGGGATGCGTTTTCATACCGCGGTGAACAAGTTTATATGGCAGGCAATTTTGGGGAAACCAATTACGGTTTGGAAAACTGCCTGGGAGCAGAAACGGCCGTACCTTGATCTCACCGACTGCGTGGCCGCGATAAACTTTATTTTGGAAAAGGACTTGTTTGATGGCGAGATTTTCAATATTTTAACCGTCAACCTCACGGTTCAGGATATAGTGGAAACGATTAAACAATTTGTCCCCGAACTGAAAGTTGATTTCGTTGAATCCCCGATTATGAACCAGCTTTCCTACGAGGTTGATGACTCCAAGTTTAAAAGACTCGGATTTGAAAGCGTAGGTAATCTAGAAAAAGGTGTCTCGGATTCGATAGAACTTTTGGAAAGGATAAAGGCAAATGCAAATTAAACTTCAGCCAAAAATTGATTTCAGCAGAATGCCGATAGCAAACGCATTTTTGACCCCTGACCAATTCAAGGATGAGTATTTTTTCGACATGATCCTCGGATTCGATCCGGCGACCAAAGCTATCGGTCTTGTCAATACCGTGCCGCCGGAGAAGATGTTTCATGATCACTACGCCTTTTATTCTTCGACTTCCAAAGGCATGCAGACGCATTTTGCGGAAACCGCCAAAAAACTCCTTCCGTTAGCCGGAAAGGGTTTGGTCGTGGAAGTCGGCAGCAATGATGGGATTATGCTTGAAGCTTGGAAAGATATCGGGGTATCTGTGGTTGGTGTCGAACCATCGGCCAATGTCGCCGAGGTTTCTCGAGGCCGCGGTCATGATGTGATCAGCAAATTTATGAGCGACAAAGTAGTCCAGGAGATTTTGGCAAAAGGCAAGGTGAGTTTGGTCTATGGGGCCAATGTTTCATGTCATATCGAAGGATTCGCAGATTATTTGCGCAATGTCGCTTCTCTAATCGGGCGCGATGGGGTATTTGTTTTTGAGGATCCGTATTTTTTGGATATCGTGGAAAAAACTTCTTATGATCAGATTTACGACGAGCACGTCTGGTATTTCACGATCTCGTTTATTAATCAGATGGTTGAGCCGTATGGTTTGCAAGTTTTTGATTGTGAGCATATTCCAGTGCACGGCGGGGAATTGCGCATGTATGTGGGACACAAAGACAAATTTGCCCAAAAGCCGGCAGTTGAGGATTGGCTCAAAAAGGAACGAAACCTCGAACAGCAGATCCAAATCCTGGATCAAAATATCAAAAAATCCAAAATTGAGCTTTTGAACATCCTCAATGCGGTAAAAAAAGACGGTAAAAAAATTTGCGGCTTTGGTGCCACCTCAAAAGGGGTGATTGTTTGTAACTACTGCGGAATCGGTCCGGATCTCGTTCCCTTCATCACCGATACTACGCCGACCAAGCAGGGAAAATACTACCCAGGAGTGCATATTCCTGTCGTGCCCCAGGAGAATTTTAAAGGTGTGGATTATGCCTTCCTTTTTGCCTGGAATCATTTCAAGGAGATTGACGAGGGGCAGGCATGGTTTAGAAAAAATGGCGGCAAATGGATCACTCATGTGCCTATGCCGAGGATAATGGAATGACGGATAATTTTGAACAAATTGAGATTTGGTCGCATTTGGTTAACAGGATATTGGATTATTGTTCCAAGAAGGTAATAGCGGACGCAATTTTTGTCCACGGCTGGGGAGATTTGCATGATGAGATGATTGAGTTAACCGCCCGAGTATATAAGGAGAGTGGAGCCAAATTTATTTTGTTAAACGGCGCAAAAGAATATGAGATCGGCGCTCCAGGGTTTGAGTATTGGAAAGAAAGTTTGGTTAAGAAACATCGAATACCGCCGGAATCAGTCACCGGGATTGAGTCTGCAAGTAATACTCTGATTGAAGCCCAAAGATTGAAGCATTTTATTGAGGAGAAAAGAATCTCGTCAATAAGTATTATTTCCGTGCCACAGCACATTATCAGAGCTTTTTTGACTGATTTAGGGGTAATCAGTCAAGGGAATTCCAATATTAGCTTATATCCAAAAAGTTTAAAAGAAGTGGATTGGGCCGAACCCATTGTTATTCGCAATTTGTCAGGCGCCAATGAAAATACTACACGATTAGGCAGGTTAGCCGCGGAATTCGCCAGGATTTTGGATTACAGAAAGCGGATGAAAGACGGGGACAATAATTTTATTATTGCTTCGGCGAAAGAAGGACTTGAGCATTTAGAAAAAGAACGATGAAACTCCTCATTACAGGCGGCTCTGGACTTTTGGGCCGCGAGATATTAAAATTAGATTCCTCAATTGCTTCCCCATCTCATAAAGAGATGGATATCGCCGATGAGAGACAAGTTCTGGCTGTTTTACAAAAGCATCAACCGGATATTGTCTTGCACCTGGCCGCGGAGACAAAACCATTGGCACACGAACAAACTCCCGAGCCGGGCTTGAAGATAAACATCATCGGTACAGCTAATGTGGCTTTGGCCTGTCACAAATTGGGAATCCGAATGGTTTACACTTCTACAGATTATTTATATGTTGGTAAAGGTCCCCACAAAGAAGATGAGCCTATACTTGCCCCTTACCGTTTCAGCTGGTCCAAATTGGGAGGCGAAGCCGCGGTTAGTCTATTAAAGAACTATCTGATATTGCGATTGAGTTTCGGCCCAGTGCCTTTTCCTTGGGAAAAGGTATATGAGGGGCAGTACAATTCTAAATTGTATATGGACGAAATGGCGCCTTTGGTGTTGGCGGCCGCGAAGAGCACAGCAACCGGCATCATGAATGTCGGCGGCCCGCGAATCAGCCTCGAAGATTATGCCAGGCGGACCAAACCCGATATCGAGACTATTTCCAAACCTGACTGGGTGCCACAGGACACAAGTTTGGATATTGCAAAAATGAAAGAAGTTTTGGAAATTGATGACGAACTAACTTTGTTAAAACACTAATTTATGCGTGTTCCATTTGTTGATCTCACTGTTGTTATCGATCAGATAAAAGATGCCTATTTAGAAGCAGTCACTAGGCTTTTGGATAAAAAACATTTTATCTTGACCGAGGAAGTCGAGGCGTTTGAAAGAGCATGGGCTCAAAAATGCGAGGCAAGATACTGTGTTGGAGTAAGTTGCGGGGCAGACGCCTTATACCTTGCGCTTTTGGCAACGGGCATCAAGCCTGGCGATGAAGTGATTACCCAAGGGAATGCTTATAATGCCACGGTCACAGCGATTTTACAAACCGGCGCAGTGCCGCGGTTTGCCGATATTGATGAAGATACTCTAACCCTCGATGTTTCCAAGGCAGAAGCGCTGGTTAATGAAAAAACAAAGGCGATTCTGCCGGTTCATTTGTTTGGCCAAGCCAATGATATGGCAGGTATTTCTGATTTGGCAAAAAGGCATGAGCTGGCTATCGTAGGAGACTGCGCCCAGGCCCATCTGGCCGAGTTTGATGGAAAACCAGTCGGCGCCCTCGGAAACGTTGGGGCTTTTAGTTTTTATCCGACCAAAAATTTGGGCGCATTCGGCGATGCCGGGGCGGTCACGACCGACAGCGAAAAGATTTATCGGGAAATTCTGGCCAGGCGCAATCTGGGTCAGGTGGCGAAAAATGACCATCAATATTTTGGTTTCAATATGCGCCTTGATCCCGTGCAGGCCATAGCTTTGAATCTGAAGCTTCAATATTTGGAAGAAAATACCATGGCGCGAAAGGACGCGGGCGCGTATTATGACAAGCTGATTGACCAGGCCGATTTACCGCTTAGGCCGGTGCAAAAAGTCAAAGGAGCCAATCACGTGTATCATTTGTATGTTGCGCAGTCCCTGCAAATGGATCGGGATGATTTGATAAAGAGCCTTTTGGAACTTGGAGTAGAAACCGCGGTGCATTATCCCGTACCAGTGTATAAGCAGCCGTTTTACGATGGACCAAAGGATCCCTGCCCGGTAATGGATGAAGTTTCGGGCCGAATAATTTCCCTGCCTTTGTTTGTCGGGATCACAAGAGAGCAGCAGGAGTATGTCATCGAATCTTTGAACAAGACACTTAATTGATAGAATGAATTTGAAAAGCAGTAATTTGTATCGTGAATTGCGGTATATTTACCGCAGTATTTTTGTCTACAAGAAACCGATATCATATTTGTATCATCGGTTTTTTCTCGGCCCGAAAATTAGACGATTCACGACTCCGGAGGATAGCCGATTTCCTGGCAACGCCTATTCTGTTCATCTTTTGTGTGGTCACAAGGATTTGCAGATGCTGTTCTGGTCGCTTGCCAGCTGGTATCAGGCTGTAGCACAAAGCGGCCAGGTTTACATTCACGACGATGGAACCTTTAATTCAAAAGATAAACGGATTATAAGCAAAATGTTTCCCTACGCGGCAATTGTTGATTATCAGGAAACAACTCAGCACGTGTTGGCAGGACTGGCCGACCGGTTTCCGCGAGCTTATCATTATCGCAATTTGTCCCAGACCGACCGGCGGTATATTTTCAATCTCAAACTCATAGATCCGTTTTTTGTGGGCGATGCCGGCACAAAGTTAATAATTGATTCCGATTTATTGTGGTTTCAGCGGCCGCAGAAATTACTCGAAGCCATATCCGAAAAACGATTGCCGATATTTATGGGCGGGGAGGGTAGCATGGATTTCGTTTTTGCCGACGGGTCCGAGTTGAATAAAAATATCGGCGGCGTCAACAGCGGCGTGGTCGGTTATGAAAGGAAACAATTTTCTCTTGATAGTTTGGAAGAGTTTTATTCGCGGGTGGGCAGCAACGCCAATCCCCACTTTGTCGAGCAGGCCGGTTATGCCTACATTCTCACCCGCGGCAGTGAGCCGATTTTTTTGCCGGCGGATAAATATCATATCAAAGGATCAGTTAGTGATCAGACAGTCATGAAACATTATACCAGTCCGCGCCGCGAACAGTTCTGGTTTGAAGGCGTTAAAAGATTAAAAGGCGGAATTCTGAAAAAGTGAAAATAATATATATTGCCAACATCCGGCTCCCGACCGAAAAAGCGCATGGAATTCAGATTATGAAGATGTGCGAGGCTTTTGCGCTGGCCGGTACAGATTTAGAACTTGTTATCCCGACCAGGACAAATTCGGATTTTTCAGAGGTTGACCCATTTGTTTATTATGGGGTGAAGAGAATTTTTAAGATTACACCCCTGAAGACTTTTGACCCGACATTCCTGCAGGCGTTTCCGGCGGGAAGCTATGGCAAGGGACAGATTTTCTTTTTTACAATAGCGCTTTTCAGATATTTAAAAAGCATCCAAACTGAAGATGTGTTGTTTTATACTCGCGATGAACATCTCCTGCCGGTTTTATTTAAATTTTCCAAAAGAATAATTTGGGAGGGGCACGCCCTCTCCGAGCGTCCCAAAAAATTCATCAAGTATTTCAAAGCTTGTCAGAAAATCGTTGTTTTGACCAAATCACTGAAAAAAATACTGGTTAATCTCGGTATTCAAGAAAAAAATATTTTGGTTGCGCCGGATGCTGTTGATCTCGGAACTTTTGATTTTGATTTGACGATTCCCGAAGCCAGAATCAGGTTGAATTTGCCGCAAGGAAAAATTATTCTGGGCTATACAGGGACATTCCGAACAAAAAATATAAGCAAGGGACTGGAAACGGTTCTGGAAGCCCTGCAAATGACAGCCGATCCAAAAATAATTTTTGTCGCTGTTGGCGGGGCCGCGGCTGATATCAAACATTATCAAAATTTGGCGCGGAATATGAATGTGGAGAAACGGGTTATGCTTTTGCCAAAAGTTGACCAGCCAAAGGTCGCCATCTGCCAAAAAGCGTTTGACGTATTGCTGATGCCTTTTCCCAAAAATGAACACTATGCCTATTTCATGTCTCCCCTTAAGATGTTTGAGTATATGGCAAGTGGCCGCCCGATCGTGACCGCGGATCTGCCAAGCATTCGGGAAATATTGGGTGAAGAAAGCGCCGTCTTTGCGGAAGCCGAAAATTCCAAGAGTTTCGCTGATGGAATAAAAAAGATTTTGAGCGATTCAGACCTTGCCGATAAGATTTCCTTAAATGCCCGGCAAAAAGTTCAGGAATTTACCTGGCAAAAACGCGCTAGAAATATTTTGAATTTTAGCGTATAATTTGAAAACACAAATGATCGGCAGACTCAAGAATTATTACTACAGGATTGCCAAGAGCCGGGCAACAAAGACTGCGGCAGCTGTTTTCTTGGTCATTCTTGTTGCGGGCGCTGTCGGGGTTTTTTTGGCGCGGGGCAAATTCGCTGATCCAGGAACGCGGGCACAATTTCTTCGCGAACATCCTGGCGTGACCAAAATTTTGCCGCTTTATTGGAAGATCCGAAAAATAACAGACGTAACCTATTTATCTTATTTTTTCAAAAAAGACGAAGTTCCGAACTATGAGCTGGTGATTGCGGAAAATGATTTGAAAAAACTCAATGACAGCCTGCCCAAAGGATTTATGAACGTGGTTTACACCGATAAGGTTTTTGCCCCCGCGGAATTTCGGGCAGGGGACAAAACCTATCAAGTCAGAGTGAGATATCGAGGTATCAACGCCGTCCACTGGAACGCCCGAAAAAGATCTTACCTCATAAAATTTGATCGGGATGATTTGTTCAAAGGGATGCAGGAGCTCAACTTTATTATTCCTGATGACCGATTTTTTGCGGTCGAACATTTCAACAATTACCGAGCAGAAAAATTGGACTTGAAGGTGCCGGCAAGCGGCTTTGCCAACCTCAAGGTCAACGGCCAAAAAAACGCTCTGTACTTTACGATCGAAGGCTGGTCTGACGAGATGCTTGAGAAATGGGAATTGCCGAAGGGGGCCGTCCTTTACGGTAACGAATTCGGCGGGGATTGGGAGAGCCTTTCTGGCTGGGATCACATGGCCGGACCGAAATCCCCCGAGGCTATGGCCTTGCTGTCCGAACTGCTGCGGCTTTTGTACCGCGCAGAAGATGCGGAATTTTATGCGAAAATTTTCGGGATTGTTGACAAAGACAATTTTTATGCCTGGCAGATTCACCAAGAGCTCGTAAATTCTACTCATCAGGCCACAGACAATCATCGCTTCTATTTTGACAAAACAAGCGGCAAATTTTTCTTTGTCCCGTGGGACGTGGAGATCGAGCTTCTCGAAGAGAAGGATAATTTTGGATATTACGGCGCATTAGGCAAGCGGATATTCTCAAACCCGGTCTTTTTGCAAGAAAAGAATCATCGGTTGGCTGATTATGTTGCCGATGAAAACAATCTGGAAGATGATCTGGATTTTTATGATAGAACCTTTGAGAGTTTCAAGATCTCTCTTTACAAAGATCGGCTGAAAATTTATCCCAATCGTTTTGCGGACAATTCCTACGCCGACCACCGTCAGCAGATTATTGATATTTTTCTCCGACTAAGAAATGAGCTGGTATTACAAGGTCAAGAAGACGTACGAATCGAGGATGATTTCAATTTAGCATATCCGTCCGGTAAATCAGATGAGATGGTTGCGCATCTTAGACAGCGATATATTGACGATCAAAGTTTTGTAAAAGAACTCGGCCCAAATTTTACCAGCGCCTACGGTGACGAGGATTTTGTAGATACTTATTTTGATACGCCCAAACTTGATTTATATAACCGCAAAGCAGGTTTGCGTTATCGCCTCCGCACCAATCGTGTTGACCCCGAAGACCGGAAGAGCGGACGCGAGTTAGTGCAATTAAAATTAAGCGGGACTGACAAATTTCAGGACCAGGGCAATACCGACAGCCGCAATGAAATCAAATTTGATGTGGAGCGTGCCTCATCCGGGAACCTTGCAGACGATAGAAATCCCGTCATCAGCTTGATCGCGCCTGATATGCGGGAGGGGTTTAAAGAGCTGATACGAGAACTCGGCCTTGATCCCCATGATCTCCGTCCAATTTTAACAATAGAACAGCATCGCCGGCGCGTGTATCTGAATCGCGATGGCGAGACATTCATTTCTTTTTCCGTGGACGATGCCAGAACACAGCTTTGGTGGGCCGGAAGCTCATTTTCTCAAATGGAAGTGGAATTGAATGAGCTTGCGTACACTGCGGCCGATGCCGCGTTAAAAGAGCGAATGCAAAAGATTCGCGAAGAAATGATCGCTGATTTGCGCGAACATTTTAATTACCTGCAAGACGATCAGACCGTCAAATATACGAAAATGTTCGACCTTCTGGACGCTCGTTTGCCTTGGATGAAATTTTTAATTAGGACCGGGGTTTTGCGGGAAAAACAGCCGCCTTTACAACCGCAAAAATAATTGATATCGTTTAAAGACCTAAGATGGCCAAGCCAACACTACATTTTCAGCGATTTGAATTTAAATACTTTTTGCCGAAGCACAAGGTTAAACAGCTTATCGCGGCGCTTCTGACCCACATGGTTTGGGATCCAAACGCCAGGGAGACTGGTTTTTATCGCGTTAACAGTCTCTATTTTGACAGCCCGGATTACGGCTGTTTCTGGGACAAAGAAGCCGGAGTCGCGGATCGAAAGAAAATGCGGCTTCGATATTATGGAGACTTATTAGCTTCGGACACCCCGGTATTTGCCGAAATCAAACGTAAAAAAGACGCCCTTATCATTAAGGATCGGGTCGGACTTTTGGCCAAGGATTGCGCGGGAATAGCCTTTGAACAAAAAATTCGTGAACTTTCTCATAGCGAAAAGGATAATGGATTCTTGCAAGAACTGATGTGGTTCATAAAACGCAACGCGATGCGGCCCAAAGTGCATGTTACTTACAACCGACGCGCGTTATTTGGCAAAAGGGACAAGCGGTTTCGCGTAACCATTGACGAAAATATCGAGTCCCGCCTCCAGCCGTTTTTTGGCGAGTCAAAAGCGAGACTCCCGCGCCGGATCTATCCGCACGGCGTTGTTTTTGAGGTCAAATACCACAATGTCCTGCCGTCCTGGTTTCATCGGGTCCTACAGACCTTTGAGCTCCAGCGGCTGGCTTATTCCAAATACGGCAACTCGGTGAGAATGATCTTGCCGCAGTTTAACGATAATAATTATCAATTAAGTTATTAACATGGATTTTAACGGACTTTTCAGCACTCCCGGCACTATTCCGCAGTTGACATTGGCGGTTATTTTATTAAATCTTGCGTCAGCCCTTGTTCTTTCGTTTGTTTCGGCATTGGTTTATCGTAATACTCACAAAGGACTTTCTTATTCCCAAAGCTTTACTGTCAGCCTAATTTTGATAAGCTTTTTCATCGCCTCGATAGTAATGGTCATCGGCAACAGTCTGGCCCTGGCTTTTGCCGCTTTTGGCGCCGTGTCGCTCATCCGTTTCCGTACCGCGATCAAAGATACCCGCGACATCGCTTTTGTTCTTCTGGCGGTCGCGATTGGTTTTTCAAGCGGGACCGGCAGTTATATTATCGGGATTGCCACCACTGTCTTTGGTCTCTTGATCGTATATATTTTGGCTAGAACAAATTTCGGCTCAATCCGCAAATACGATTATGTTTTGAGCCTCACCACAAACACAGACGCTTTTGTGAGCGATAAGTTGCGCGACGTCTTTACTGAATATTTGAAATTCGACAATCTTTTGAACTTGGTCGCCAGGGAAAACGGCAAAATCCTGGATCAAAGTTTCAACGTTCGGTTTATCAATTCGCAGGAAATAGAGAAATTTGCCAAGGCGCTTGGTCAGCTGCCCGGTGTATCTGACGTGGACATCATCAGCGCCAAAAACGACATCGAGTACTAATCCGTTGTCATTCCCGTCCGCCTTGGGCGGAGGAATCTAAAAACAACGGCTCATTTTGTGGGCCGTTTTAAAATTCTATTTTCAGACAACCATACCACGATCGTGCTATAGTTGTCCAACAGTAGCTGACCAGCACTGTTTACTTTGCTTAATTGCTTTGTCTACACCATGATGTAATTACATCACATCGTAGACAAAAGAAATAACGAGTTCAAAGTAAAAGAAAAACGGCTCGCCGTGATCGGTTGAGCCGTTTTTGTTAAGTTGTCGCGTTTTACCGCGACTTATTTTTTCTTTGCGAGATTCTTGTGGCGCTGTCGGACCCTTTGCCGCGCCCTCATCAGTCTCTCCGTTTCAGCTTCGCATGAGCCACAATTGCCGTAAACGTGTTCCAGGGCAAGATCTTCGGCCCCAACTTCCTCTTCGCTAATCCGTTGTTGCCGTTTGCTCTTTTTCATTTTTGCCTCCTTAGAGTATCATCTCGATCGCGTCCGCCATCTTGCGCAGGGCCGCGCCGCGCTCCGTGGGCTTGGGATAGACTTCCTGTTGGCGCGCTTTCATCGGCGCGAAACCCTCTGGCGTGAGCAATTTTCTGATCGCGCCCGTAAGATGTCTAACGTCGGCCACAACCAG
>JAUYKH010000031.1 GCA_030700065.1 bacterium
GTTCCTTGAGCATTTGATTCGTAAGTCGTTGGGCGCAAAAGCATGACAACGCTGTTAAAATTTTTATTGGCCTCCCATGTCGTCTTGGGCTTGCTCGGGGTCGCGGCGTTTTACGCGGTTTGGATGCAGCTTTTGAAGCAAAAAGTTTCGGTTCGGTTCACAAAAATTTCCTCAATCTGGGGTGCACTCTTTTTGGTATTGTCCTGGGTTACCGGCGGGTATTATTACGCCACTTATTACGGGGCCGCCGTGCGGTCTGTGATCCGCGCCGGTCAATATCCGTGGGCCCATAGCGTGTTTATGGAAGCCAAGGAGCATATCTTTCTGTTTTTGCCTTTCTTGGGCATTGTCTTGGCCATAGTCTTGGTCGCGGTCGGCGAACAGATCAATTCAAAACCCGTTCTTAAAAAAGAGCTTGCAATTTTAGCAGGAGTTATAAGCGTCTTGGGGATTATTATTATTTTGTCTGGGGCGATTATCTCCGGGGCAGTGAGGTAGGACTTTTATGATGGAACAAGGCGACAAAAAATTGAATAACCCAATGGCCGCCGCGATTGCCGCGATCTGCACGATATTTTTTATCACTTTGATCACAGTTCTGGCTGACCTCGTACCCCCGCTCAAGGATTGGCTGAAAGCTGTTTTTACCCATCATTGGATTGGGAAAGGTGTCCTGTCTATCGGGTTATTCGTTTTCCTTTATCTGCTTTTGAAAAAGACTTTACCACAGCCGAGTGAAAGCAGACTCGCATCAATGATCCGTTTGCTGTCCTGGTTTGCCGTACTCGG
The DNA here is from genome assembly GCA_030700065.1 of bacterium. Lineage (GTDB taxonomy): Bacteria > Patescibacteriota > Doudnabacteria > UBA920 > 2-01-FULL-46-14 > JAUYKH01. The sequence continues at coordinate 790 of JAUYKH010000031.1, forward strand.
GACATTGGTGTTGTTCGGATTCTTTTTATACGAAACATTTGGAAATAATAATATTATTTGAAGCATGATTTATATTTGCCCCATGCATCCGGAGATAAAGCAGGACAGACCTGGCATGTGTTCAGAGTGTGGCATGCAACTCTTAAAACATGAAACACGAAGCATGAAACATGGCCGAGAAGCAGATAAACACGCGGGCCATAGCACGGCCATGTTTTTCAGAAAGTTTTGGGTGAGCCTCATCCTTACCATTCCCGTGGTGCTATACGCTGACGTAGTCGAGAAAATTTTCAAATGGTTCCCGCCCGAGTTTCCCGGATCAGCGTATTTGCCGTTCGTGTTCGGCTCAATTGTGTTTTTCTACGGCGGCTTTGTTTTTCTTGCAGGCGCATGGAGAGAAATCAGAGGAAGAATGCCCGGCATGATGTCCCTGATCGGCATCGCGATTTCAGCCGCGTATCTTTGGAGCATATATGCAGTGTTCGCCGGAGTGGAAACTCTGTTTTGGGAGCTTACGACGCTTATCACCATCATGCTCCTTGGCCACTGGCTTGAAATGCGGGCGGTTTCAGGAGCGCAGGGGGCACTGAAAGAGCTGTCAAAACTGCTGCCAGACACGGCCGATGTCATCCGTAATGGCCAAACCGAAACGATTCCGCTTTCTGAACTTCGCGAGGGGGACACAGTGCTCGTTAGGCCCGGAGGGAAAATTCCGGCAGATGGCACCATTGCAGACGGAGAGTCTCACGTCAATGAATCCATGATTACCGGAGAATCAAAGCCGGTATCTAGAAAAGCAGGTGATTCCGTCATTGCCGGCACGATCAACGGCGACGGGGCCCTGAAGATCAGAATTACCAAGATTGGAGAGAAAACATTTCTCGCTGGAGTGATGCGTTTGGTTGCCGAAGCACAGGCCTCCAAATCGCGCCTTCAACTGCTTTCGGATAGGGCCGCTTTCTATTTGACTATTGTCGCGGTTGGCGGGGGCCTTTTTACGTTGATTGCCTGGCTTTTAGCTGGTGCCGAGGTCAGCTTTGCCGTGGCTCGGCTCGTGGCTGTGCTCGTCATCGCCTGTCCGCACGCCTTGGGGCTGGCCGTGCCCCTTGTCGCTTCTATTTCTACGACCAAAGCGGCGCAAAACGGCTTTCTGGTAAAGCAGCGGCTCGCGTTGGAAGCCGCTCGCACCATAGGTACGGTGCTTTTTGATAAAACAGGGACGCTCACCAAAGGTGAATTTGGAGTGATTAATACATGGACCCTTGGTGGCCAGACCAAAGACGAGGTGCTATCCTTGGCGGCCTCGCTTGACGCTCTATCAGAGCATCCGATCGCAAAAGCTGTCGCTTCGAAGGCCAAAGAGCTGGGCCTTTCACTTAAGGAGCCTGTGAAATTTGAAGCATTAAAAGGCAAGGGAGTAAAAGCTTTGGTTGAAGGAAAAGAGATTATGGTGGGCGGACCAGCGCTTCTTGAGAGCATCGGAATCGATATTCCAAACGAACTTTCGGGACAGATTCAGGATGCCGGCAAGAAAGGGCAGACGGTTGTGTTTGTGGTTAGGGATCGAATACTGCTCGGCGCCATTGCTCTTGCCGATATTATTCGAGAAGAATCCCGGGAAGCAATCAAGACACTCAAAGAAATGGGCGTTAAATCTGCGATGATCACGGGCGACTCCGAAGATGTGGCGAAGTGGGTGGCGGCCGAACTCGGTCTTGACGAATACTTTGCCCGGGTATTACCTCATCAGAAATCGGAAAAGGTAAAAGAACTTCAAAAGCGCGGTTTAAGAATTGCCATGGTCGGCGATGGTGTCAATGATGCGCCGGCGCTCACGCAAGCCGATCTTGGCATTGCGATTGGGGCCGGGACCAATGTCGCGATCGAATCCGCTGGAATAATTCTGGTGCGCAATGATCCGCGCGACATCGCGAAAATTATTCGCCTCTCGAAGCTCACGTACGCGAAAATGATCCAGAACCTTTTTTGGGCGACCGGTTATAATGTCGTGGCACTGCCTCTGGCCGCCGGAGTTTTGGCGTATCGGGGAATTTTGCTGCAACCCGCGTTGGCGGCCGTGTTCATGTCAGCCAGCACGGTAATAGTGGCCATAAACGCCATGATGTTGAGGAATAAGAAGATTTGATGGTATAATTTAGATTCTATGGAAGAAAATCAAATTATTTCAAAAAATGAGCAGGAGCGCCGGGAAAGATTGAGGAATTCTCGGGCGAGGAAAATTAAGAGGTTGGCGATTTGGATCGCTGTCTTGGCTGTTATCGGAGCGGGAATTTATGGAATGGTAAAATGGTCTTCAAAACAAAGCGCGGGCAAACCTGGCGTTGCCATTCCCGAATTGGGACGCGACCACATTGCCGCCGGAGCGCAGCATGACCCGTACAATTCCAATCCCCCCACTTCCGGCCCGCATTACGCTCAAGCGGCCGACTGGGGTTTTTACGAAGAACCGCTTCCAGACGAGCAACTCATCCACAACCTTGAGCATGGCGGCATCTGGATATCGTACAAAAAACCCGACGATAGCGAGCTTGAGGGGCAACTGAAGGCGATTTCCGAAAAATACAGCCTGAAAGTCATCATCACCCCGCGGGCAGAGAATGATTCGCCAATAGCGGCTGCCGCGTGGGGTAGGCTCCTGAAACTCGACTCTTTCGACCGCGATCAGATTGAAGATTTTATCAAAACATTCATTAACAAAGGACCAGAGCAGACGCCGTATTAGACAAATTGATGAATTTTGTGCTATAATATATTGGCAAGGGTTTGCCTTCGAGAAACAAAACCAAACTTCAAATGTCACAATCAAAATCGACTGTTGCCGTCACGAACAAGATTCCAGACGCGGGAATCAAGCTCTTTCAGGACAAGTTCGAACTGAAGATCGGGCCGACTGATAGGACGCTTAAAGCCGCTGAACTTTTGAGTTTTGTAAAAGGTGCGGCCGCCATCCTGCCGCTTTTGGGCAACAAAATTGACGGACGGGTTATGGACGCGGCCGGCAAGCAACTCAAGATTGTTGCCAACTACGCGGTTGGCTACGACAACATTGATCTGGCCGCGGCCAAAAAACGAAAAGTGATTGTTACCAACACCCCCGGCGTTTTGACGGAAGCAGTGGCCGAGCACGCGTTCACGCTGCTTACCGCGGTCGCAAGAAGAATAGTCGAATCGGACAAATTTTTAAGGGCCGGAAAATATAAAAGTTGGATGCCGGAACTGCTCCTGGGCCCCCAGCTGCAGGGCAAGACTCTGGGGATCATCGGCCTCGGGCGCATCGGCAGCCGCGTCGCGGAAATTGGAGCGCTTGGCTACGGCATGAAGGTTATTTATTTTGATCGCGGCAAAAAAGATCGGGAACTGGATAAAAAAATCGGCGCGGAGGCGGCATCATTGCGCAAGATTCTGACCGCATCTGATTTTATTTCTCTGCATGTGCCATTGACGCCGCAAACCCGTCATCTGATCGGCCGGGTCGAGCTTGCCACCATGAAAAAAAGCGCTATTTTGATTAACACTTCCCGCGGGCCGGTCGTGGACGAAGTTGCCCTGGCCGCCGCCCTGCAGCACAAAGTGATTTGGGGGGCGGGATTGGACGTGTTTGAATTTGAGCCGCAGTTTACGCCGGCCTTGAAGAAGCTGGATAATGTTGTTATGACTCCTCACACAGCGTCGGCCACCCATGAGGCGCGGGATGAGATGGCAATTCTGGCCGCGAAAAACATTATTTCCGTGCTAGCCGGCCAGGCGCCTTTGACCGAAGTAAAGTAAGAGCAAAAGTCCTCCGATAGCGGCAAGGGATATAATCAAATCCTTGCGGCTTGTTTTTTTGGCCCTCAATTACTCATTGTATTTTGTGGACAAGATCTTGATAAATTGCATAATGCTGGTATAATAAGAACAGACAATATATGGATACGCCCGCCGCAACAAATACAAAAGCCGATCTCGAAATATCGCCCGTGATTCCGCCTCCGGCAGCCCCTGTTATCAAACTTTTGGACGGCAGAGAAGCGCAGGGCAAAAATTGGGACTCGGCAATCAAGGGAATAATTTACGTTTTGACATTCGTCCTGCCGATTTTGGTCACCCCTTGGACTTTCGAGCCCTTCGAATTTTCGAAACAGGTCGTGCTTTTTGTCCTGGTCGCTGGAGCGCTCGCGGCGTGGCTTCTCAAGATGCTGGTGTTGCGGCGGTTAAGGTTCGTCAAAACGCCGCTCGACCTGCCAATCCTGATTTTTTTGCTGGTCTACCTGGCCGCCTCGATACTGTCCATTGACAGGATCGCTTCATTTTTTGGTTTCTACGGCAGCTTTTCTGGAAATTTTTTCCAGATTCTGGCACTGGTTATCTTTTATTACGCGGTGGTCAATAATTTTCGCAACCCAGGAGAAATAAAACGTCTCTTTTTGGTATTTTTTGTCTCGGCTAGTCTCGCGGTGCTTTACGCCTTAGTACAGTTTTTCGGCGTTTATATATTGCCGTTTCCCGCGGCCAAGGCTGGGAACTTCAATACTATCGGCGGACTGCTTTTGATTTCCATATTCTCGGCCCTGGTGGTAAATCTTTCCCTAGGTGTTCACACAAAAACTATTTTTTCAAAAGTCGCGAAGACTGCTGTCATCGCCGCGGGACTCATCATACTTTTTACCGTGAATTTTTTCTACGCTTGGGCAGCCCTTTTGATCGGACTTCTCGCTCACCTGATTTTCAAATTGAGTTTCTCCGAGGGGCGAATCGAGCTTAGGGAATTCGCCATCCCGCTCGTGCTCATAATTTTAGTGGTTTCGTTTTTTATCGTCCAAAGCGTCTTTCCTTTTGTGAACCTGCAAAGCATTTTTGGTTTTGATTTGCCGCGCGAGGTCAGGCTTGATTATGTGACGGCAAAATCCGCGCTTCTTGGAACTGTCGCCAGCAAACCCGTCTTGGGCACGGGGCCGAACACGTTTTTCTATAACTTTTCCCAGTACAGGGATCAGAATTTCAATCTTTCGAGTTTGTGGAACGTGCGATTTGACCGAGCTCCCTCGGAAGCGGCGGCCCAGCTTGTCGGTACCGGAATTTTGGGTTTAATGGTTTTTGAGGCGCTTAACCTTATTTTTCTCATATACGCGTTCTTTTTTCTGACTAGGAAAAGTGAAAACAAGAATTGGAATCTCGCCGTTACTATTTTTGCGAGCTTTATAATTTTGTGGTTTGCGCATTGGTTTTTCTTCTTTAATACGATTTTGGCATTCAGCTTCTGGCTCCTAATTGCCGGATTTATGGCCATCGCAAATTCCGGCGTTCCCGAAAATGTAAGGGTTTTTGATTTCTCTTTTGTCTCGAGTCCGCGCCGGACCATCAGCATCGTCTCCGCAGTTTCAGTGTTTCTCATCTTGACGGTAATCTCGGTTTTCTTTTCCGCCGCGATTTATGCATCCGACATATTTTTCCGCAACGGCATCAACTTAAGCCAAACCCCCGATACCTATGATGAAGCCCAGAGCGCTTTCCAGCAGGCGATTCAGCTTAATAAATTCAGGCCGGACTATTATTTGGCATACGGTGAATTTTTGTTCGTGAGGATCAATCGGGAATTGACCGAGGAGACTCCGGACATCCCGCTTATCCAGCAGTGGCTTGCGACAAGCATCAACACATCAAGGGAGGCCGTGAAGTTGTCGCCGCAAAACTGGGCCAATTGGGAACGGCTCGCCAATCTTTACATAATTGCCCGTCCGCTTGTGGCGGGAGTTGATAAATTTATTATCGAATCGTTGCAGAAAGCGACAGAAGCTGACAGCAAAAATCCGATTCTCTTCACGAAGCTGGGGCAAGTTTATCGGCTCGCGGCAAGAAGACTCGATCCCGCGATTCTCGGATCAGGCGCGGATTCTGATTCCGACGGCCTTTCGGACAGTCAGGAGCAAGCGTTGGGCTCAGACCCGCAGGATCCGGACAGCAACGGCAATAACGTTCCCGACGGCGACGACGTTTTGGCCGGACTCAACCCCGCTGGATCAGGAGCGTTGGACAGTTCTTTTCTCGATCGCTACCTGAAAGTGAGTCAGGATGATCTGCTCAAGGCAGAAAAAGCCTTTCGGACGGCGATTGAGCTCAAGCCCGATTATGGTACTGCCTATTATCAGCTTGCTTTAACTCTGGAGCAGGGGGGGCAGTTAGATTCGGCGATGGCGGAGATGGAAAAGGTGTTGCAGCGTTTTCCATCCGACCTGGGTTTGAAGTTTGAACTGGGGAGAATGTATTTCAACGCAAACCGAACAGAGGATGCGATCCGGCAATTCATGGATATCGTTTTGGCAAATCCGGGGAATGCCAATGCTCATTTCTCGCTTGCCCTAAGCTACGAACGGCTGGGGCGGGCGGCCAAAGCGCTGGATGAATACAGAAAAGTTGAAGAGATAAGTCCGGGAAGCGCGGGAATCGCGGAGAAGATAAGACAGCTGGAAGACCAGCTTTCAACCGTCAAATAGATTCATGCAGGCCATCTTTGAAGAGAAATCCTGGGTTGAACGATTGCGGATCGTTTTTTGGATATTGGTTGTTGTCGGACTGGCGATTGTCGCCGTTGCGCTATGGCGGAGCGACGACCTGGCGGTAAGGACGAAAGACAGTTATCAGGCGGTTTTTTTGGAAAACAATCAAGTTTATTTCGGAAAGCTACGGAATGCCGGCCGGGGGCTATGGAGTCTCACGGATGTATATTATCTGCGGGCCGGTGAAGCACAGCAAGGTACTGATCTGATCAAACGCGGATCGGAATTGCACGGGCCAAAGGACGAGATGATCATCAATAAAGACCACGTGTTATTTTACGAAGAAATTGGCGATGACAGCGAGGTAATAAAGAAGATCAGAGAGCACAAAGAAAGGAATTGAAAGTCGGACATTGGCGAATATCGGATAAGCTCGACGAGGCTTGACCTACGGTCAAGTTTTGTTTAGAATAGTAACTGTATAATTATTTAGAAAACAAATATTGCTGTTATTCCAAAAGCGCGGGTCAACGAGAAGATTAAATCCCCAGAGGTACGCGTGATTGACATTGAGGGGAAGATGGTTGGGACGATGCCGACCCCTCAAGCTTTGGAGTTGGCCAGGTCCCAGGGGCTCGATCTCATCGAAGTTTCTCCAAAAGCCAATCCGCCGGTGGTGCGAATTCTAAGCTACGACAAATACCGTTACCATCTGGACAAGGCCATGCGGCAGCAGAAAAAGAAGCAGAAGAGGATTGAGGTGAAGGGGATTCGAATATCGGTGCGTATCGGCGTCCATGATCTGCAGTTCAAGGCGGAGCAAGCCCAAAAATTTTTGCTCAAGGGCAACAAGGTAAAAATTGAACTGATGCTTCGCGGCCGCGAGCGGGCCAACATCGATTTTGCCTTTTCGGTTTTTGAAAAATTCATGGACTCCATCCCTTCAGAATATGTCACCGAACAGCATCCGAAAAAGCTGGGCAATATTATTTCAGCAATAATCGCTTCGAAAGGACAATGATGCCAAAATTGAAGACTCACAAAGGCACGGCAAAGAGGATTTGGAAAACGGGTTCCGGCAAACTGAAACATCGTCACGCCATGAGAAGCCACCACCGCGGCCGCAAAAACGTCAAACAATCCCTCCGGCGCAAAAATGTTGACACCGTCCCGGTGGAAAACCCGAGAATCGCGGAATTAATTCCCTATCGATGACGAGAATAAAACGAGGCGTTCAGAAAAGAGCCCGCAGAAAGAAGATCATAAAGAGGGCAAAGGGTTTCATTAGTCATCGGAAGACCAATTTCCGGGCGGCGATGGAAGCGATGATGCATGCCGGCAAGCACGCGTATCGCGGCCGCAAAGAGCGGAAGCGTAATTTCCGCCGGCTTTGGAATGTCAGGATCAACGCGGGCGCTCGAGAACTGGGACTGTCTTACAGCAAACTTTTGGGTGAGCTCAAAAAAAAGAATGTGGCGATAAATAGGAAAATGCTCGCTGAACTGGCGGCGACAAAGCCGGACATATTCAAACAAATCATCGAACAGGTGAAATAACAAAAAGGCCTCCTTAGGGGGCCTTTTTGTTCAGCATTCCGGTGAATGTTTGCTTGAGTTTTTTGAGTTTGGGATCAATGACGAGTTGGCAATAGGGCTGGTCGGGATTGTTTTGGTAATACTGCCTGTGGTAATCCTCGGCCACGTAGAATTTTTCTAACGGTTTAACTTCCGTGACGGCGGGTGTGCCGTTTGATTTGAGGCCGGCAATGAAATTTTCCGCCTCGCGCTTCTGTTCATCATCGGTATAAAAAATAACAGAGCGGTACTGGGTGCCTGTGTCATTGTCTTGCCGATTGAGAGTTGTTGAGTCATGTGTGGCGAAAAATACCGTTAAGAGGTCCTTGAAGGAGATTTGCGTTCGATTAAATTTAATTTTGGTGACTTCCGCGTGGCCGGTTTGCCCGCTTGACACCTGTTCGTAAGTTGGGTTCGCGATAGTACCGCCGGCGTAGCCGGGCATTACTGAAATCACCCCGCGAAGCTCGTTGAACACGGCTTCCGTGCACCAGAAACACCCCCCACCGAATACAGCGGTTTCTATTTCTTGAGGAGAAGACATGCTGAGTTGATGCAATAACGTTTGCCTGTTTTGGAGCCCACCTGTCTGCCGGCAGGCAGGTCGTTGAAAACGTGTCCGAGATGCGAGCCGCATTTGGCGCAGACGACTTCGGTTCGATTCATTCCATCGCTCTCATCCGGGCGCAATTCTACACTCCCGGGAATGGCCTGATCAAAACTCGGCCAGCCAGTGCCAGAGTCAAATTTTGTGTCAGAAGAGAATAATTGATTGCCGCACGCGGCGCACTGGTACATGCCTTTGTCCTTGGTATGGACATACTCGCCGGTAAAAGGCGCTTCAGTCCCTTTCTTTCGCAAGATTTGGTATTGTTCCGGAGTTAATTTATTCCTCCACCCTTCTTCAGTTTTTGGTATGTCATCATCTTTCATAATCTCATCATAACGCAAATATAAAATAATCGAAAGCAGAAGGCCTTGCCAAGCTTTTAAATTTATGCTAGCCTTTTCAGGCGGGGAAAAACCAAGGAGGGAACACATGAAAGAACTCGTTGAAGCGATTGTCAAAGCCCTAGTTGATAATCCAGGCAAAGTAGTTGTTAGTGCACTTGACGGCGAACAAAGTACGGTGTTTGAGCTCAGGGTGGCGCCAGACGACATCGGCAAAGTCATCGGGAAGCAGGGGCGGACCGCCAAAAGCATCCGCACGATTCTCGGATGTGTTGGCATGAAGTTGAAGAGGCGCTTCACGCTTGAAATTCTCGAGTAGGAAGGAGGTGCGGTTTGAAAAAAGAGAAAACCACTGGCTTACGGGCTGGTGGTTTTTGCTATTTTGGTGGGTACCGAAGACTTGAAAATCTCGTAATTTTATGTTAGCATTTTAATATTCGCAAAAATAGGTGCGCAGTGAAGCGAGCACGATTTTTGAGAAAGAGGAGCAACCCCGTAGCGGGCGATAATTAAGTATCGCTTAATTGAAGCAAGCGGAGGGTATTGCGACGAGGGCTGACAAGCCCCGAAGCAGACGCTTCGCGTCGCTACGGGGTGAACTTCGACCTTCACAATTTGTCTTGGGGCTGACAAGCTTCGACAGAAGTTCTTTGAAAAATGATTGCAAGTCCTGCTTCGTTGCTTATGCAGGTAAATCTCGGGTGACACTATACAAATGCCAACTCATTTGTAGCAAAAGTAAAGAACGCTTTTAGCGCTCTTTCCTTTGCGCCAGCCTTAGCTTAATTTAAGCTTGGGCGGTCAAACCACTGACACCGATAGTTGGGGAGACCTATCATCTTCGGTTAGATTATCTACTGCCTCGTGACTTTAGACGATCGAAAGTTATTCACGATCGCCGCTTTGATATTTTGTAAATTTAAAGTCAAGGTGGTCAGACAAATTAAATTTACTAAACTTGTAGATATTATTTTTCTAAACTTTTGGACGCGGGTGCAATTCCCGCCAGCTCCATTCGACTCCGTCCTCGCTATCGCTCGGACTCCGCTCATGGTCTACGTGTTGCTCATCGCAACACTTCGACCACCGACGTAGGAGGCGAATGTCTCGAGCGACCCGCCGAAGGCGGGGAGTCGAGAGGCTTTATTTTAATCAAAATGTCATACTATTTCTATATCGCCCGTTGCGCAGACAACTCCTTATATATCGGTTCAAGCGACGACCCGGATAGACGAATAATCGAGCACAATTCAGGCATCGGCGCACAATGGTTTCGCCAGCACGGAAAAGGCAAAGTTGTTTATACCGAAGAATATCCGACTTATGTGGAAGCCCACCGCCGCGAACTCCAAGTCAAAAAGTGGTCGCGGAAGAAAAAGGAGAATCTCATTCAAAGCCAAAAGCCTTGATTTTTTTATTCATCGCGGCGTGGAATCTTTACAATACAGCCAGGTGTTGACATTTTCGGCTATATTATGCTATACAGACTAGTCAACGTCGTATGAGGCGTTGAAATTAAAGGCTCTTAGAGCCAGGAGGAAATATGAAAATCAGCATTGAGGATAAAGCCCGTGACAGTGGTGTCCGTGGCAGGCATTCGTGTGTTGAGAAGACGACCGAGGTGACGACCAGACAATTAGAACACGTCCAGGGTGCAATCAAGCTCATCAAGGAAAAACTTGGCCCTGGTGTTCGAAACATGGTTGAAGTTCTGACTGTTCGTTTCAACTATCTCGGCGGTTATAACGAACTCTATGCCGAAATGAGAGCAGTTCTTTGCCTTCGCGTCTTGGGGGTGGTTGTCAAAATCGAAGTTGATGCTCCCCATAGTGGCTATTCATTAAAGCCCTTCGGCTCCGACGATTTTAGCTATACCCAAGACTGGATAGCCACAGACTTCGTGGCGGCGATTCTTCGTTCTCTGCAGTATCATCGTGGGAAGCTTTTGGAAGACGCCGATGAGTATGTCTCGGCCGTAAAAACCCTCGAAGAACTTCGCGAATCAGCCGCATAAGCAGCCCTCACTTAATCCATATCCATCCTCGCAACCGAGACCCAGCGAGCATAAACAAGGGTCTCATTTTTTTTACCCATGTTCCCTAATTAGCGGATACCATTTCAAAATCCACTCATACGCGGTGTTCCAACTTTTTTCGAGGGTGTCCAAAAAAGCACCTGATCGAATCGGGTGTTGTTTGCTATTAATCGTGTCCGGAGTATAATAGATATATTAGCTTTAACATATTGAAAGGACCTTATTTTATGGATTCATATAATTCTCCTACCACGAAACCATTGTTTAGGGGAACCCAAATTGTTTGGTATATTGCCGGTCTTCTTGAAGTCTTGCTTGCGTTTCGGTTCGTACTCAAACTGCTCGGCGCAAATGCTTCTGCCGGATTTACCAGCTTCATCTACGGCATTACCCAGCCGCTTGCCGCTCCTTTTTTAAGTGTGTTTAAAATTACCAGGGTGGAAGGCAGTGTTTTTGAATGGACAACTGTGCTCGCCCTGCTGGTGTATTGGCTTATTGCTATCGCAATCGCCAAGCTCCTGGTTATGGGCAAGACTGTGTCCACCCCGGAAGCCGCTAGTAAACTCGATGATCAAGATAAATAATTAACTAAATTCTATATGGGAATCATTCTTTGGATTGTATTTGGCGCTTTGGTGGGATGGATTGCTTCTAAAATCATGAATACGGACGCGCAGCAAGGAATTGTGCTGAATATCATTGTTGGTATTATAGGCGCGATTCTAGGCGGTTGGATAATGAGCGTTCTAGGCAAGGGCGGGGTAACCGGCTTTACTCTTTACGGTTTCCTTGTTGCGTTACTCGGAGCCATCGTCCTTATTGCGATTGTCAAGGCAGTTCGGCGCTAAAATATAAAAATAGAATACCCTTAAAGTATATCCCCTTTAGGGTATTTTTTTACTTCCACTTTCTCCAAAAATTTTAACAAGTTCCCAAAGCTACTGTAAACTTCCACCCAATCCATAGTTCTATAATCGTTCCGTAAGCTCCACTTCTTCGCTCTCGCTAACGCTCGAGCTACGAAGTGCAAGCACTTGTCCTTCGAAGCCCTGCGAAGTTTTAACGAAGCAGAGCGAAGTAGGACGGTTAACAAAACAAACATATCCTCCAGTCAAAAAAAGATAAGTCTTTTTATACAGGTTTCACTGATAACTTAAAACTCCGAGTGAAACAGCACAACCATCATGACTCAAAATATTCTTCAACAAAAGCGCCGTATCATTTAGTCTGGTACTGCGTTTTTTTGTGAAGGGTTTATTTATTCATTTCAGACTAAGTATCCATTCTAATTTGACATGCAATTGCATGTGAATGTAGAATGACAGCAGGATAATTTATCGGCGTAGTGATTTACCGATAAAATTTATTTAATGAGTAATGATTGGGGAACTTTGTGACGGGACAGACATACGATCTAAAGAAAGAAATAAGCGGTGCCGCGCCCAGACCAGGTTTTGAGCTGACCGAAGCGCAGATGGAGCGATTGCGAAGAGTTGGAGAGGTGGCGCTTGGGGTTTCGGTTATTGCCGGAACCGCCGCGGTAAGCGTGGTGGCGCCGAATATTTTTTCTGCCTTAGATAAAATTTTTGGCAAAAAACAATATGGCACCCGGCGAAATACGTTGGCGAGGAGGGAGGAGCAGGTAATTAAATCATTTTACTACATGCGCCGGCAGGGTTACATAAAGATTAAGAAGAGAGGCGATCTGTTGATTGTCCACCCGATGGAATTGGGCCAGAGACGGTTGGTAAAATTGAAGTTTGAAAATTTATCAGTGAGAAGACCCCGTTCGTGGCAAGGGCTATGGTGGCTGGTTTTGGCAGATATTCCATCCAAACAATTTCGCGCCGCGGCCGACATGTTTCAGAAAAAGTTGAAACAGATGGATTTCTATCCCTTACAGCGGACCGCATGGGTTTACCCGTTTGATCCTCGAACAGAAGTGGAAGCAGTTGCGGCGCACTATCGGATCAGCCCCTTTGTCACCACAATGGAAGTGAAGCGGTTGGATAAAAGCGACGAAGAAGTACTGCGGGATTTTTTCCGGGAGAAAGGGCTGATATAATTTAACCAATTGGTCCAACTTTTTTGCCCCGAAGTTTATTCTAATTCGACATGCAATTGCATGTTGGTGTAGAATGCCAGGGGGATGAAAAGGATGAGGAGGAAAAGAGGGGAAAAGGAAAGAGCAGGGGTTGAGGGCAAGGGTTATGCAGGTAGAATAAGAATTGGCTTTTTTTATCCGGAGGGATAGAGTATTATTTGTTTATGACTGTGTTGGCAAAAAATAAGGATGCGTACTTTAATTACACGGTTGAACACGAGTTGGATGCCGGCATTGTGCTGACGGGTCAGGAGGTCAAAAGTATTAAGGCCGGGCAGGTATCGCTTAAGGGGGCGCATGTGACAATACACGGCAATGAGGCTTTTCTCGTAAATGCGCACGTTTCGCCTTATAAATACGCGGGTAACATTTCTGGCTATGAGCCAACGAGGTCGAGGAAACTTTTGCTCAAACGCAAGGAAATTTCAAGCTTGATCGGTAAATATAAAGAGCAGGGGATGGCAGTCGTGCCGCTCGAATTCAAGGCGGTGAAGGGTTTGATAAAGGTAAGATTGGGCATCGGGCGCGGAAAGAAGAAATACGATAAACGAGCTTCAATTCGAAAGAGAGAGGATGAGCGGAAGATTGGGAGAGCGATACAAGGAAGAGGTTGAGGGAGAATTTCTAATTTTCAATTTCTAATTTCTAATCAAGCTCCAATGACTCAATTTCCAAACATTGGAGAATTGAAAATTGAATGAAAATTGTAAATTGAAAACCGAAAATTACATGAAGGACTCTATAAAGAATTCCATAAAATCCGCAATTGAGAAACTATATCCCGGACACAAGGATATCGAATTTTCGGTTGACTATGCGCCCGAAAATATCCATGCGGATTTTGCATCGAACGCGGCTTTGGTACTCGCGAAGGAACTCGGAAAAAGGCCGATGGAGATAGCGGGGGAGATTGCTTCGGCCTTTCGGCAGGCTCAAGGCCTCGCAATGACAATAGAAACGGCGCCGCCTGGGTTTTTGAATTTTAAAGTTGAAGCGAAGCAGTGGATTGCTGAGCTCAAAAAGATTCTCAAAGAAGATAAGAAGTATGGATCAGGCAAAATTGGAAAAGGTAAAAACATAAACCTCGAGTCAGTCTCGGCCAACCCCACTGGACCGCTGACGGTCGGGCACGGAAGAGGAGCGGTCATTGGCTTGGTGCTTTCAAATATATTTAAAACCCTAGGATATAAAGTGGTCCGCGATTATTATTACAATGACGCCGGACTTCAGATGAAAAAACTTGGACAATCAGTTAAGCTGAGCGTAAAACGGCAGTTGAAGGAAAATACAGCGGACGACTTTAATCAGGAACAAATTGATTTATACATGGGGGCATATATTGGCGAGATTGCTGCGCAGTTTGTTGAGCAGAAACGTCCGCAAACCGCAGACGATGCAACTGTTAAGGAGTACGCAGATTTTGCCGCGGAGATAATTTTCGGCTGGATCAAAAACACACTGAACAAACTCGGTGTTGGTTTTGATAATTTCGTCCGAGAGAGCGATCAAAAAACTAAAGAGGTCCTGGAGCAATTGGAAAAAATCGGAATTGTTTACGAAAAGGACGGCGCAAAGTGGCTGAAAAACGCAGGAGGAAGAGAAGATAGGGTGCTTGTTAGAAAAACCGGCGAACCGACGTACAGATTGCCGGATATTGCATATCATTTGGAAAAGGTAAAAAAATATGACAAAGTAGTAACGATTCTGGGTGCCGACCATATTACCCAGTTTCCTGACATCAGTTATGCAGTAGAGAAGCTCGGTGGTGATTCGGGAAAGATATGGGTGATAATCAATCAGTTTGTGACTCTCGGGGGGGGGAAAAAAATGAGCACAAGAAAAGCGGAGTATGTGACCCTTGATGAGCTGATTGCAGAAGTAGGCGCGGATGTTGCCAAGTTTTTCTTGGCGATGAATTCGGCAAACAGTCATATGGTTTTTGATTTGGACCTTGCCAAGGACACCTCCGAAAAGAACCCGGTTTACAAAGTTCAGTACGCTCACGCGAGGATCGAGAGCATCAAAGCAAGGGCGGGCCTGCAAAAAGGAAAAGCCGATATGAAACTGCTGCAAGATCGGGAAGAGATGAAGCTTATCCGAGAGCTAGCCAAATTTCCTGAAATTGTGGGTGGAATCGCTGACACTTATAACGTTCACCACTTGCCGCACTATTTACTCCAGCTCGCGGAGAGTTTCCATTCTTTCTATGAAAAGGTGAGGGTGGTTTCTGACGACGCTGATTTAACCTCTAGCAGACTTGCGCTTGTCGAAGCCGCGCAAACTGTTTTTGCAAACGGTTTGCGACTTATGGGTATTGAGCCGATGAACAAGATGTAGTTATGCGTATCGGAATTGACCCCAGTAGTAGAACCTTCGGTTCACTACGGGGCGAGAGTCG
Source organism: bacterium (assembly GCA_030700065.1). Lineage (GTDB taxonomy): Bacteria > Patescibacteriota > Doudnabacteria > UBA920 > 2-01-FULL-46-14 > JAUYKH01. The sequence continues at coordinate 16,349 of JAUYKH010000031.1, forward strand.
GATAGTACCAAAAAAGCGGTCGCCTATAATGAATTTAGCGGAATAAACTTTGATATGCGTATCGGAATTGACCTTCAATGCTTGCCAACTGACCAGGCCCGTGAATTAACGGGCATTTCTAATTACGCTTATCTATTAAGCATTCATCTGCTGAAGCTCGGCGCACCGCACAAATTTATTTTCTTCCTTCCCAAGGGATCGCCATTTAGAAATGAACTTATTTCGGGCGGGGGAGAGATCATTGAACTTCCCGCAAAGAAAATCCCTTTTTACAGCACCCATGTTTTGTATTCAAGAATAATGTCCGGAGCAAAATTGGATATGTTGCACGGCCCGGCAAATACACTGCCGCTGTTTTATCCCTTTCAAACCCCTCTCCGCTGGATTACCGGCGCACCCTCTCCTCGTCAGGAGAGAGTAATAAAGAGGACGACACAAAGCGTCATCACCTTGCATGATTTGGTAATTTACAAACATCCGAAATGGTTTCCGGGCGGTCAGTGGTTTTCGAAAAAAATAGTTGTGCCTCGTTCAATACGCGAGGCCGATAAAATAATAGTGCCTTCAAAAGCGACGGCGGAAGATTTGATGGAGTTGTTTCATGTTCCAAGTTTCAAGGTAAGTGCGATACCGCACGGAGTGGAGGAGAGGTTTTTCAGAAAGTCTGTCATTCCCGCGAACGCGGGAATCCAGATGGATCCTCGGGTCAAGCCCGAGGATGACAAAGAGAAATACATTTTATTCGTTGGCACTGTCGAGCCTCGGAAAAATCTGGCGCGGCTGGTTCAGGCTTACGCGAGCTTGCCGCAGGATATTTTAGATCGGTATGATTTAGTGATTGCCGGCCAGACAGGGTGGAAGTATGAAGAAATTGAAAATGCAAAATTGAAAATGCAAAATGACAATTCAAAATTGAAAAATAAAATCAAAGTTATCGGTTATGTTTCCGAAAACGAATTACCAACCTTGTTGCAAAATGCTTCACTATTTGTATTTCCATCGCTCTACGAGGGCTTTGGATTGCCAGTCTTGGAGGCAATGGCCGCCGGCGTCCCGGTGATAACGAGTAATACTTCAAGCATGCCGGAGGTGGTTGCCGATGCTGGATTGCTAGTCAATCCCTATTCAGTCGCCGAGATTACCAATGCAATAGTCAAAATTATCCGAGATAGCGTATTCGCCAGCCGAATTACGCGGGCCGGTACTAGGAGGGCAGGGGAATTTAGCTGGGATAAAACAGCACGAACGACTCTGGAAATTTATGACCAATGACCTAGGAAGTTCAAACAACAGGCTTGGTCATTTGGCTTTGGAGATTGGGATTTAGCCGGACTTAGTTCCGGTTTTTTAGCGCCACCGAGCTCTCAAAAAGGTATTGACATATGCCTTGTTTTTTGCTATAATAAAAGTGTAAAAAATCCGATATGGCGCTTTGTTAAGCGCAATATCGGATAAAAAGTTTCAAAGACCAAATTGCGCCAAAATTAGCGAAAGTTTGGTTTGTAGAAACAAAAAGAAAATTTAAAAAGAATAGTTTAATCCTACTTATCCAAGCAGTTTGCTTGGATTCTGCTTTAGATGGGATTCACCCCGTTAGGGGCAAATCGGCCCAAGGCGGCGTAGCCGTGCCAAAAAAGCGCATGGCGGCCTGTAACGGGGTAAAAACCAAAATAAAAATGCCTTCCGAAAACCAAAATTTAACCAGCTTGTCGGAGCTATCTCGGCTTTTCGGCTACACCCGGGATCATTTGGCGTATCTGTGCCGTACCGGCCAGGTTCCGGCGCAAAAATTCGGCCGTTCCTGGAAAACAAGCCATGAGGCGGTCGCCCGATACGAAAAAGACATCGAGTCCGCCCAAAAGGCGCGATGGGAGGAAATGTCGGTGAAGCAGAGCCTCAACCCAATTTCTGTGGCCGCCGTATTGCAGTCAACCGAACAACGGAATTGGGATCAGTTAATTGCGGGGGGGCTTTACCAAGCTTGGCAGAGCCTTGCCATCGTTATCAAAGTTTTTACCCTGCCAGCGGAAGCCTTGCTTATAGCGACTGTTCTGGCAATTCGGATGGTTCGGGGAGTTTTTGAATTGCCCGGCATATTGAGAAAATCATTATTGCATTTCGGCAGGTATTATGAACTGGCAATAAAACCCTTTCCAGAGGCCTACGAAAAATATCGCGATGAGTATTCGCTATACTGGCTGACCAAGGTCTCGCGTGTTTCCAAATTATCATTTGCGTCCGTTTTCGCGGTGATTGTCATAACAATCTGGGGCGGGGTTATCACCGCGGGATTCGGCGTCAGAAACGAAGAAGTTGCGCTCAAGATCGCAGACACAGCAAAACCGATCGTGAGCGCAATTTTTCCTGACAGGATTGCAAGCAAAACACTCAACCGAATCGCGGGAGAATTCAAAGTCGCGCAAAAAGCAACAAGAGAAGTTAACGAATTAAAAAGTCAGCCATTCAATCAAAGCTACTTGGTCAGAGACTATTTGGATTTGGGTTTGGGTGTGTCGCCACAGCTTCATAAGGTGGCAGCTCAAAGGTCGGGCTTGAATAGTCTAAATAAAATTTTCAGCAGTCTGTTTGGAGAAGCCAAAACTTTCTATAAAACCGCGAGAGCAAACGTTTCCGAATTTCTCGCGAATTCAAAAGCCGAGTTTCTGGCCTTGCTAAAGTCGCGTTACACCGGCGAATACGTGGTAGTCGAGAAGAAATTACCCCTCACCCTTCCCTCTCCAGCAAGGGGAGAGGGTGAAGAGAGGGTTGTCCGCGAAATTGTTTATCGGGACGTGGTACAGGTAGGCATACCCGGACCGGTGGGACCTGTTGGTCCCCAGGGAGTTCGAGGCTCGCCCGGTCCTCCGGGACCCGAAGGCCCACAAGGCCAGGTTGCCGGTTCGACAACCGAAAGTACTCCGGTCTTTTCCCCGGCAGTTAACCCCGCGCCAATTTATATGGTGGTGCCAAATCCCCCAACAAATTCCAATCCGGGCGGTCTGGCGGGAAGCTTCAAATACCTCTCGGCCGGGGCGCTTACGAGCGATTCGATTACAACATCGGGGATTACCACGGGATCGATTAGTCAAACTTCGGGGGGCGCGAGTCTTTTGAACACGACGGTAAGCGATCTTACCGTAAGCGGGACACTTACCTCAAATATTACCGGCTCGACCCAATGTCTGGAGGCCAGCATACTCGGGGTCGTCTCTGGAACGGGCGCGGCTTGCGGGTCTGGATCAGGCGGCGGGGGTTCCAACTGGTCTTTTGGCGCCAATCAGCAATTTATTACTCCTTCAACAACCGTTGGTATTCTGGTCAACAATGCGTCTTCGACGATCACCACGTTGCGAGTGTCGGATGCTTTGAATGCCACCACGACCAATACAGACGTCTTGAATATTTTATCCACTTCCGCTTCCTCCACCATGGCCTACTCCCTAGTAATTGACGCCACCACCCTGGTGGTCAATGCCAATGAAGACCGGGTGGGGATCGGCATTGATTCCCCCTCGACCACGCTCGGGGTCCTGGGCGATACGCGTTTGAACGGGGCAGTCACCATCACCGGCGGGCTGACCTTGAATTCCATCACCGGCTCGGCCCAGTGTCTGAACGTGGACACGACCGGGCTGGTCTCCGGCACGGGTAGTGCTTGCGGCGGCAGTTCAGGCGAGCCCGGCGCCTGGCAGTCTTTTGCCGGCACCAATGTCCTGCCCCCGACCTCCACGGGCGCGGCCATTTTGG
>JAUYKH010000039.1 GCA_030700065.1 bacterium
AGGCGGGCCTTGCATTCGGACTTGGTCAAGGTAAGAGAAACGGTAAAAGCCGCCCACGCGGCAGCAAGAGACGCGGCAACAGCGCTTGCCAAAGTTAAACCTGTGACGAGTAATCCGGAAGCAACGTCAACGCCCGAAACAGAGGAAGAAGAATAATTATGACAAAAAAAAATCTCATTTTAATAATATTGCTGATATTCGCGGCTGGGTTTGTGCTCTGGCTTTCCTCGTTGCGGTCAGACCAGACCGAGGACGCGGTGCTGACACCAATGGCCCAAACGTCAAATACTCCGGAGGCGATAAGCGCTGATATTCAGGGAATTGAACTCGGCGATCTTGATGCTGAATTTGAGTCAATTGACCAGGATCTTAATAATCTTTAGACGAGAATTTTTGACAAGGCGCCCACATCGGGCGCTTTTTTAGAATAAACATCATAAGCAAAAATAGATGCCGATCGTGGACAAATTTTGGGGCTGGTATGAGAGACATTATACGGTTAATGTAGGGCTTGCGGGCGGGTTATTTTTGTTTCAGCTTGTACATCTCTACTGGCTCACGACGAATGTCGTGTCTTTGCGATTGTTTGAGGTGAGTTATTTTCGGCTCACTCCTTTTTGGGAAACAATTATTGTGTTGGTCGATTACACGGAAATCCCGGCCATTTTTGCAATATCTCTCTTGTACATCCATGAGCTCAAGAAGCAATTCTCCTGGAAAAGCATCGGCTATCTCGTCTTTATAAATTCACAATGGCTACACTTGTTTTGGATAACGGATGAGTTTATTTTGGAGCAATTCACCGGGCAGTCTTTGATTGTCTTCCCGATTTGGCTGCTCTGGGGGGCTATTCTGATTGATTATCTCGAATTGCCGGTCATCTATGATACTCTTCGGCGATTTGGGCAGAGAATTACCGGTTAGCAATTCGGGATTGACTTTTCGATGAGTGTATGATACACTGCCTCAAGCAGTCGAACACGAGAAGATAACTGCTTGGCCTCAAAAGGGCAGTTTAATCTTTAACAAAGTTAGCGGAAGGTTAGTGCGGTTTTGTTCGGGCCCCTACTTCTTAAGCTAATTAAAAGGAAACGCGAAGTGGCAAAGAAGCTTTATGTAGGGAGTCTTCCTTACAAAACCACTGACAGCGAGCTTTCAGAGCTTTTCTCTCAAGCTGGCACTGTCAGTTCTGCTTCAGTCATTTCTGACAAATTCTCCGGCCGATCAAAAGGCTTTGGATTTGTGGAAATGTCTTCAGACGAAGAAGCAGCCAAAGCCATCGAGATGTTCAACGGCCATGAAATGGACGGCAGAACAATCGTGGTGAACGAAGCTCGCCCAATGCAGCCCCGGGCCCCTCGCCGAGATTTCGGCGGAGGCGGCAGTCGTGGTGGCGGCGGATATGGACGACGCAACGAAAGTTACTAAGTAACTTGAACAACAAAGCCCGCTTTTAAAAAGGCGGGTTTTGTTGTTGCCGAATATTGTAAAACCAGGTATTTTGCGCTAAAATTAGTGAAACTAACCATTAAATTTTTTAAATCATGACACCGAGTGTTTTTGCGATAATTTCGGCATTAATGGCTATATTTTACAGCCTTGTTTTAGTCTGGGTGATTCTAAAGAAACCCCAGGGAGACGAGAAAATGCGTGCTATTGCGGCTGCAATTCAAGAAGGAGCACGCGCATACCTCGTTCGTCAATACAAGACTGTTGGCGCGGTTGCCCTCGTGATTTTCATCGGCGTATGGTTTTTACTCGGTCAGCTGACAGCCATAGCATTTTTGATCGGGGCCGTGGCTTCTGCCCTCGCGGGGTTTATCGGCATGAGTGTGGCGGTAAAAGCAAATGTTCGCACCACTGAAGCGGCGAAATCAGGACTCTCCCAAGCCATGGACTTGGCGTTCAAAGGAGGGGCGGTGACAGGCCTTCTCGTCGTAGGACTCGCTCTCTTGTCAGTAGCCGGCTTCTATGCCGTCACAGGGGATATTAAGGCTCTCATCGGCCTTGGTTTCGGCGGATCGCTTATTTCCGTATTCGCCCGCCTGGGCGGCGGTATATTTACAAAAGGCGCGGATGTCGGTGCGGATCTGGTCGGCAAGATTGAGGCCGGAATTCCAGAGGATGACCCGCGAAACCCGGCCGTTATCGCGGATAACGTCGGCGATAACGTCGGCGACGATGCCGGCATGGCCGCGGATCTTTTTGAAACTTACGCAGTGTCCCTGGTTGCGGTCATGCTTCTCGGCAGCCTGCTTTTCCCGAATTCGATGCTCGCAATAAATTATCCATTAGGCGTGGGCGCGATCGCAATTTTGGCGTCCATCGTTGGCACCTTTTTTGTCCGTTTAGGGGCACAACAAAACATCATGGGCGCTTTGTATCGCGGCTTGACGATTTCAGGTATTTTAAGCATCATCGGTTTCTATTTTCTGGCCGATTCATTGTTTGAGACCATTCCGGCGGCGGCGCCTGATCTGTTGGCAAAAAACGTTTTTTTGTCGGCATTCACGGGCCTTGTTGTTGCCTTGGGAATGTTTGCGATCACTGAATACTACACATCAAAAAAATTCCGCCCCGTCAAAAGTATCGCCAAATCATCCACGACGGGGCACGGAACGAACATCATTACGGGACTGGCCATGAGCATGGAAGCGACGGCGCTCCCCGCGATTCTTATTGTCGCCGGAATTCTAGTCAGCTTTGCGCTGGCTGGAATTTATGGTATCGGCGTCGCCACGGTTGCTCTACTCTCCTTGACCGGAATAATAGTCGCGATTGATGCCTTTGGGCCGATCACGGACAACGCCGGCGGCATCGCGGAAATGGCAGGGCTCCCTGATTCTGTGAGGAAAGTTACGGACAAGCTCGACGCCGTCGGCAATACCACGAAAGCCGTGACCAAAGGTTATGCGATTGCTTCCGCGGGGTTGGCGGCATTGGTATTGTTCGGCGCGTATACCCAGGAGTTAAAAGACCTGGGCACAAATTTGACATTCGAATTGTCAGACGTAAGAGTTCTTTCAGGGCTTTTGATCGGCGCCATGCTCCCCTATCTCTTTGGCTCGATTGCCATGCAGGCCGTCGGCAAGGCGGCGGGCGCGGTCGTAGAAGAAGTCAGGCGGCAATTCAGAGAAATCAAGGGTATCATGGAGGGGACAGCCAAGCCCGACTATGCCCGCGCGGTGGATATTGTGACAAAAGCATCTATTCGTGAAATGGTGATTCCGGCCCTAATCCCTGTTGCCGCGCCTATTATCGTCGGTTTTGCGCTTGGGCCAAAGGCCCTGGGCGGTCTTCTGGTCGGCTCAATCATTACCGGGCTGTTTGTGGCGATTTCCATGACTTCGGGGGGCGCTGCATGGGACAACGCCAAGAAATTCATTGAAGAGGGCCAGTACGGCGGCAAAGGCTCCCCGGCTCATGCCGCGGCCATTACCGGCGACACAGTCGGTGATCCGTATAAAGACACGGCCGGCCCGGCGATCAACCCGATGATAAAGATTATCAATATCGTCGCGCTTCTGATCGCCAGATTTCTAGTTTAAATTAAATGCAAAAGCCGGGGCTGGCTCGTTAAAGAGTCTGCCTCGGCTTTTTTTGTGAAAGCTCATTTGGCCAGAAAGCTCGCGATCCCCAGCCAGAACCCCTTGGCTACGCAATATCCGCCGATCAGAAGCCAGAATAATACAAAAAACAAACCTTCACCCGTTGCACTTTCCTCCGGCATAAGAACCTCCCTTGAATTTTTTTATTCCTCCATCACTGCTCCTCCCAGTACCATATCATTATCATAAAACACTATTGATTGTCCAGGGGCAGGCGCGAATTGGGGACGCTTGAATTTTACCACGATCCCGTCACCTGATCCTTCAACTGTGCAGTCCTGTCCGGCTTGTTGATACCGAATTTTCGCTTTGCACTCATAGGGCATTGCGGGTTCGTTCCCAATCCAATGAACGTCGCTCAATTCAACGCGAGTTTGGTAGACCAGTCTACCAAACTCCGCATCCACAATCAAACGGTTATTAATAACGTCTTTTTGGGCCACATAATAAGGCGCCCCGCCGCCAATGCCTAGACCATGACGTTGGCCAATCGTGTAATACCACGCGCCCGGGTGGGTGCCGATAACTCGGCCCGAAGGGTCAACAATTTCCCCTGTGCGTTCAGGCAAACGCTGTTTTAGGAATTCGCGCAGATTAATATGCCCGATGAAACAAACCCCCTGCGAATCTTTCTTGTCGGTGTTATGAAGGCCAAATTGCCGGGCCAGTTCTCGAACCTGCGCTTTTGTGTACTCGCCTATCGGAAACAAAGTTCTGGCTAGCTGGAATTGATTCAAGATATATAGGAAGTACGACTGATCTTTTTTGATATCCTTCCCCTTCCATAATTCATAATTCTTGGTTCCTGATTTTACCACTCGCGCGTAATGACCAGTGGCGATATAGTCAAATCCCATCTCCAGCGCTTTTTCCAAAAAAATACCGAATTTAATCTCCTGGTTGCACATGATATCCGGATTTGGGGTACGGCCGGCGGCGTATTCCGAGAAAAAATATTCGATGACTTTCTCCCGGTACTCTTTCTCAAAATTAGAAGACCGAAATTCGATTCCAATCTTTTCGCAGACTTTTCGCGCATCTTCCATGTCTCTTTGCCAGGGGCAGTCCTTGTCAACCACTCCATTCCAGGATTCTGCCGAAAAATTTTTCATAAACCCGCCCGTGACCAAATATCCCTGTTTCTTGAGCAATGCCGCGGCTACCGAAGAATCCACGCCACCACTCATCGCCACGAAGACCTTTCTTTTAAGAGGGGTACCTGCCCCGTTAGAAAACGGGATGAATTTGTTCCAAATTCTGGCCATATTCGTAACGGGGTGAATCTTATTCGGCAGAGGGATGGTGTGTCAATCCTCTATCCGAACACGAGCACTTTATCCGACTCCTCAACCATTTTGAGCAAATCGGTCATGGTAGAGACCGGGTAGACCCCAGCCTCCTTTTTACCACGGATTTCCAAACAGGTGCCGCATGCGTACAGGTTTCCTTTTAATTCTCTGTATTCGGCGACTTTCTTGGAAATATCAAAATCTTTAGTGTCGGAAATTGTCTCAAGTTCAGCCCCCTCATTCATTAAAAAAATCGTTACTCCATGATTGGCTTTAAGCGAAGTGATGCCAAAACGAAACGTGTTCCAAATATGTTCCGGATTGTTGGATTGTAGAATAATACCGATTTTCATCCCGTTAGTGACAGGAAGCGCTTTAAGCGTTCTCGCATGTAGCGCTTTCCCGGTCCTGATTTAAGTTGTTTTTCCCTGGCATAAGCATCTTTTTGATGCCTATATGCTTCGTAATAAATTAACTCAAATGGAGCTCGACCTCTTGTCCATGAATCAAATTCACCAGTGTTATGTTGCTTAAGGCGCTTCCGTAAATCCGAAGTGCAACCGGTATACCAATCTCTGGTCTTCCTACTCTTCAATATGTAGACATAATGAAAGTTTGGTTTGTCACTAACGGAATTCATGACAGTCTAACTTAAATCTTTTTTCTTCTCTTCAAATTCCTGCTTGTTAATCTCGCCTTTGGCATATCGTTCCCGCAAAATTTCAAGCGCGGACTT